>NZ_JAQPZO010000009.1:0-100529 GCF_037619445.1 Exiguobacterium sp. USCH10
AGCTTGCGCTTCATTCAAAAATTGTAAAACTTATTTTTGCCTCATCGTTCAGTTTTCAAAGTTCGTCTGCCGCTCTTAGCGACTCATTTATAATAGCATCTGACTTTATATTCGTCAACTATAAAAATAAAGTTTTTTAAAAAAGAATAAATAAAGACGATTCCTATCATTTTTGATGAGAGGAATCGCCAGTCTCTTCTTATTGAAATGATACAATTTTCACTTCAGCCAAACGTGATAAATCATATTCAGTCTCATCCGTATCTTCTATAACAATAGGTCGCTCAATACGATTCGTATAGGCGTGAATCTTTCCCCGCACTCCGCTACTCAATAAAACGGTTCGACCGATTTCATAAAATCCGAGCAACGTAGCGAGAAGCGACAAGGCCTCCTCGTCATAGGCTTTATTCTGCCACATATAGAAGTATGCTTCTTCTGGCGAAAGTGGTTTTCGAAACGTTCGAGGTGCGGTTAACTGACAGAATCGATCAGCGACAATAAATAGAGGAGACGCGGGATTCAACTCCCGCTCGGTTAGACGTTTTGGAAAACCGGATCCATCTAGACGTTCGTGATGCTCTGTGATCAATTGATAGACACGCCCTCGTAGCGTTTGGGTACTTGGAAGCATCGCTGCCGAGACGAGTGGGTGTTGGTATAGTAGCTCCCGTTCCATTTTTGTGAAATAACGCATATGAGACCATTTTCGAATTTTAGCGTAACTTGCATCAGCGAAATAAGAAGCAATTCCGTAATCAAATTGAAGTTGGTGCTCATCCCCTCGATATTTCGATAAAGCGCGTGCGACGAGTGCTCGATAAATCGCATGGTAGATGACATGGTTTTTTCGCAAAGGTTGATGCGTAAAAAAATGAACGACTGCTGAAAGCGGGAGTTCCTGACGAAATAGTTGATGAATGAATTCTAAACCTTCGTAAGGATTCGGGGCGATTCGCTCTTCCCACTGATTATAATGTTTCTCATATTGTAGAACCTGTTCGCAAAGAAGCTTTTCTTCTATAGAAGTGAAGATGAATTGTTCAACAGGTGCAACATCAATTGCTTCAATCTTTAAGAAACGGAGCAAACGTAGATGTTCATTTGTTAAATGAATTCCTGCCTCTAAGGAAGAAACGGGTGACAATAACGTCATACCAACATGTACAGCGGATAAGTTCAAACGCACGCGAATCCCTCCTATATATGAAAAAGGTCGAACGGAAACACCGTTCGACCTCTCGTCTTACTCATTCACATCAGACGATTCGTCGGCTTCAGGTGCTTCTACCTCAAACCCATTCTCCAAATCGACTGCTGATTCCTCTTCTAACTCATCTTTTTTCAATTTTGCGATAGTCGCTAGACGATCGCCATCTTCAATGTTCATCACTTTCACACCACGTGTGCTTCGACCCATCTGAGAGATGGTTTGCGAATCGATTCGAATCGCAACGCCGTGCTCAGTCATCAACATGATGTCATCATCTTCATCAACGACACGCATACCCACGACTGTTCCACGATCTGTCTTAATTCCAATGATTCCGGAACCGCCACGACCTTGTGTACGGAACTGCTCCATAGCCGTACGTTTCCCGAATCCTTTTTCAGTGATAATCAAGACGTCTTGCGTTGTGCGAACGATTTCCATTGAGACGACCAAATCATCGTCTTTCTTCAAACGAATTGCACGAACACCACGTGCCGTACGTCCCATCGATCGAACTTCTCCTTCGATAGGGAAACGAATCGACATTCCTTGGCGAGTGACAATCAACATTTCATCATCGCTCTTCGCAAGGCGGACGGTGACGAGCTCATCTGTTTCATTCAAGCTGATGGCCCGAAGACCGTTTTTGTTGATTCGAGCGTATGCCGAGAGTGGTGAACGCTTAATCAAACCTTCTTTTGTAATGAAGACAAGAGACAATTGCTCATCTGCCACTTCTTCTTCCGATTCATTCTGCGCATCTTCTGCCACCGTTTGGTTTGCCAGGTAACTGTTGAAATCGACAGGAATCATCGTTTCAACTTTTTCACCTTTATCAATTTGAAGCAAGTTAATGATCGGCATTCCTTTTGCGGTACGACTCATCTCAGGAATTTCATATCCTTTAAGACGGAAGACACGACCGAAGTTCGTAAAGAAGAGAATCGTATCGTGTGTCGATGCTGATAGCAAACGAAGTACGAAGTCTTCATCGTTCGTTCCCATACCTTGTTTCCCACGTCCACCCCGACGCTGTGCGCGGTATGAATCGGATGGGATTGACTTGATGTAACCTTCGCTCGTTAACGTGATCATCATGTCACGAACCGGGATTAAATCTTCGTCCTCAAGTTCAACGATGTCTGTACGAATCACCGTACGACGTGCATCACCATACCGCTCTTTGATTTCAAGCAACTCGTTACGAATGATGTCGAGAAGCAACTCCTCATCACCAAGAATCGCACGAAGTTCCTCGATCAACGCTTTCACTTCACGGTATTCGCCTTCGATTTTCTCGCGCTCCAAACCAGTCAATCGTTGGAGACGCATATCTAAAATCGCTTGCGTTTGCTCAGTAGAAAGTCCAAAGCGAGCAATCAACTTCTCACGCGCCTCGTCACCAGTACGTGTGCTACGAATGATGGCGATAACTTCATCCAAGTGATCAAGGGCAACACGAAGACCCTCTAAGATGTGGGCACGCGCTTCCGCTTTATCCAAATCGAATTGCGTACGACGACGTACGACTTCTTTTTGGTGTTCGATGTAGTAATAGATGGCTTGTTTGATGTTCAACGTTTTCGGGCGACCGCCTACGAGGGCAAGCATGTTCACTCCGAACGTCGTCTGCATCGGCGTTTGCTTATACAAGTTGTTCAAGATGACACTCGCATTCGCATCCCGACGAACTTCGATGACGACCCGCATCCCGTTACGGTCGGATTCATCACGCAAGTCTGTGATTCCTTCGATTTTTTTATCACGTACCAAATCGGCAATTTTCTCAACGAGACGTGCCTTGTTGACTTGATATGGGATTTCATGAACGAGGATCCGTTCACGACCGTTTTTCAACGTTTCGATTTCGGCTTTCGCACGCATCGTAATCGATCCACGTCCCGTTTCATAGGCACGACGAATCCCGCTGCGTCCCAAAATCTCTCCCGCTGTCGGGAAGTCAGGGCCTGGGATGTGTTGCATCAATTCAGCAATCGTGATGTCCGGGTTATGAGTAAGAGCCAAAACCCCATCGATGACTTCATTCAAGTTATGCGGAGGAACGTTCGTTGCCATCCCGACCGCAATCCCGCTCGTTCCGTTGACAAGGAAGTTCGGGAAACGCGCCGGAAGAACGACCGGCTCTTTCTCTTCACCATCGAAGTTTGGTTGGTAATCGATTGTGTTTTTGCCAATGTCTCGTACGAGTTCCATCGCAATCTTAGACATACGTGCCTCGGTATAACGCATCGCAGCGGCCGAGTCGCCATCGACTGAACCGAAGTTCCCGTGACCGTCGACTAGTTCGTAACGATAACTGAAATCTTGAGCCATACGAACCATCGTTTCGTAGACGGCAGAGTCACCGTGTGGGTGATACTTACCGATCACGTCCCCGACGACACGCGCCGATTTCTTATGTGGCTTGTCCGCACGAATTCCGAGCTCGTTCATCGCATACAAAATACGACGGTGAACCGGCTTCAAACCATCTCGCACGTCCGGAAGGGCACGTGATACGATGACGCTCATCGCATAGTCCATGAACGACGTTCGCATCTCTTGGCTAATATTTATATCCTTGATATTTTCTTGTTCTGCCATTCGTTATTGCCTACCCTTCTTATTAAATATCGAGGTTCTTCACGTAATGGGCGTGAGATTGAATAAAGTCACGGCGTGGTTCGACGTTGTCACCCATGAGCGTTTCAAAAATCTCATCTGCTTCAATCGCATCTTGAAGATCGACGCGAAGCATCGAACGCGTTTCCGGGTTCATCGTCGTATTCCATAACTGTTCAGGATCCATCTCCCCAAGACCTTTGTAACGTTGAACGCTATAACGTGCATTTTCAGGAAGTTGTGCAAGTGTAGCTTGTAGCTCTCGCTCGTTTTGAACATAGATCGTTTCTTTACCGTGTTTCACACCATAGAGCGGTGGTTGCGCGATATAGACGTATCCACTTTCCACGAGTGGTCGCATGTAACGATAGAAGAACGTCAATAACAGCGTACGAATGTGCGCTCCATCGACATCGGCATCGGTCATGATGATCAGTTTATGGTAACGCGCTTTTGATAAATCAAACTCATCCGCAATTCCTGTTCCGAGAGCCGTGATAATGGTCCGGACTTCTTGGTTGGCTAAAATCTTATCAAGACGTGCTTTCTCGACGTTGATGATTTTCCCTCGAATCGGCAAGATTGCTTGGAAGTGACGGTCACGACCAGATTTCGCCGAACCACCCGCTGAGTCACCCTCAACGATGTATAGTTCAGATTTCGAAGCGTCTTTCGACGAACAGTCAGCCAATTTCCCTGGTAATGAACTGACTTCGAGAATACCTTTACGACGTGTCATCTCGCGTGCGCGTTTCGCAGCAAGACGTGCGCGTGCTGCCATCAATCCTTTGTCGACAATAAGACGACCGACTGATGGGTTCTCGAGCAAGAATTGTTCGAACGTGTCACTGAATAACGTATCTGTCGCCGTACGAGCATCGGCATTTCCAAGTTTCGTCTTCGTCTGTCCTTCAAACTGAGGTGCCGGGTGTTTGACGGAAACGATCGCCGTCAATCCTTCACGGACATCATCCCCAGAAAGACTTCCGTCGGCCTCCTTCATCAATCCGAATCGCTTCGCATAATCATTGATTGAACGTGTGAGTGCTGTCTTAAATCCAGTCTCGTGCGTCCCACCTTCATGTGTTGGGATGTTGTTCGTGAATGAGTAGATGTTACTTGCGAAACCTTCGTTGTACTGAAGAGCAATCTCTACCTCAATTCCATCTTTCGTTCCGTGCACATACACAGGCTCTTCATGAATCGATGCCTTCGAACGGTTCAAGTGCTCGACGTAAGACTTAATTCCGCCCTCGTAGTGATAATTACGTTCAATCGTCTCATCGCTACGATCATCTTTTGCGACAATCCGTAGCCCTTTGTTTAAGAAAGCGAGCTCGCGAAGACGTGTTGCTAGCAAATCAAAATCATACTCGAGCGTTTCTTGGAAGATATCGCCGTCCGGGAAGAAGCGGACAGTCGTTCCTGTCGTATCTGTCGTTCCGACGATTTCAAGTTCGCCTTGTGGCACGCCACGTTTGAACGATTGATAATACACGTTGCCGTCGCGACGGACGAACACTTCAAGTTTTGTCGATAGTGCGTTGACAACCGACGCCCCTACACCGTGCAAACCACCTGAAACTTTGTATCCGCCACCGCCGAATTTACCGCCGGCGTGCAATACCGTGAAAATAACTTCAACGGCAGGTCGACCTGTTTTCTTTTGAACGTCTACTGGAATCCCACGTCCGTTATCTTCGACAACGATGGAGTTTCCTGGCTCAACCGTCACTGTGATCGTGTCACAATAACCTGCAAGCGCCTCATCGATTGAGTTATCGACAATCTCCCATACTAAGTGGTGGAGACCGCGAGAGCTTGTGGAACCGATATACATCCCTGGACGTTTACGTACAGCCTCTAAGCCTTCAAGAACTTGAATCTGATCGGCGCCATACGCTTGCAATTCTTTTTCGTTTTCATTACTCATCGGTTATTTTCACCTACTATACATGATTTGGTGTTCCTTCTTACCACGATTACACGGATTCTGTTTCGACTTCGCCTTGTTTCACGTGAAACACTTTGGCTTGTTGAATGGTTTCATGTGCGATTCCATCAATGTTTGTTGTCGTCAAAATCGTTTGTACTTTTCGTCCCATCGTATCGAGTAGATGGGTTTGGCGATGATCGTCAAGTTCAGATAACACATCGTCTAATAACAAAAGAGGATATTCGCCCACTTCTTCATGAATCAATTCAATTTCAGCTAGCTTCAATGACAAGGCCGCCGTTCGTTGCTGACCTTGTGAACCGAACGTTTGAACGTTTCGATCGTTTACGTACAATTCAAAATCGTCACGATGCGGACCAAATAAGGTCACACCTCTTCTTCGTTCGTTCTCTCTTATTTTATCAAACTTTTGACGATACGTTTCAAACATCTGTTCTTTTGAGAAACGTTCTTTTTGGAACGTGTCAGAAACGTATTGAATCGTCAGTGTCTCTAACTCACGTGTGATCCCAGAATGAATCGGATTGGCCCATTTTTCGAGTTGATCGATGAAATGATAGCGTCTCATCACAATCTTCACGGCGAGTTCAATCAATTGGTCCGTCAATACTTCGAGTAACGTCTCGTCCCCACCCTTTGTGGATAACTGCTTCAACAAGGCGTTTCGCTGTTTTAACGTCTTCAAATATTGATTGAGCTCATGTAAGTACACGGGACTGACCTGACCGATTTCCATATCTAAAAATCGCCGTCTCCCTTGTGGACTGCCTTTGACGATGGCTAAGTCTTCAGGGGCGAACAAGACGACGTTAAATGCGCCGACATAGTCACTGAGACGACGTTGTTCTAAATGATTGAGCTTTGCTTTTTTTCCTTTAGGAGAAAATGAGAGACTCTGCACCGATTCGCCGGTGCGTTTATGAATCCGTCCTTCGATACTTGCGGCATCAGCTTCCCAACCGATCAATTCTCGGTCTTGTGTCGTCCGATGCGATTTTGCGAGCGCAAGTACGTAAATCGATTCGAGAAGATTCGTTTTTCCTTGGGCATTCTCACCAATTAGAACATTCGTCTGTTCTGAGAAATCTAGCTCGAGGGTTTCGTAGTTGCGATAATTTTGCAATCGGATCGACTTTAAATGCACGTCAGTTTCCCTCGATTTGATATTCCCCGAAGCCTTCGACCTCGATTGTATCTCCATCTCTCAATTTACGACCACGGCGTTGGTCCTGCTCACCGTTCACTTTGATCATGACATCTTCTAAAAAGAACTTTGCTTGTCCCCCACTTGAGATGATGTCTGCTAATTTTAAAAATTGTCCGAGCGTTACATACTCGGTTGTAATCGACACTTTTTCCATGTCGTCACTTCCTTTCTCACATGCTGATCTGAAAAAATCGCCATACATATTAGTTTATCGAAAATCGTCGAATAAGGCAAAAAGAGGGATGACAAGGTCAGACACCTCATCATCCCTATCCGCTGCTTACGATGTGCGGACTGGTAAAATCAGTTGAAGAACGCTATCTTGCTCAACCGGTCGTAGAATGAACGGTCGCATCGAACCCGTGAACTGGATTTCGATTTCAGATGCATCGAGCGCACGAAGCGCATCCATTACAAACTTAGAGTTGAAGGAGATTTTCAATTCCTCCCCTTCAAGCGATAAGATGCTGACACGCTCAGACACTTTACCGACTTCAGGCGAATGTGAAGATACTTCGACTGCTGTCGTATCTTCCGCGACAAATTTAATGACGTTGTTCCGATCAGCACGTGCTAAGAGTGATGCACGATCAATGGCTTGTAAGAATTCTTTCGCATTCATGCGCACCGCTGTACGATATTCTTCCGGAATGAGGCGTGACGTGTCTGGGTACGCTCCGTCTAACAAACGAGAGAAGAATGAGATATTTTTCATACGGAACAAGATTTGCTGGTCTGTCAGTACGATTTCGATTGGTAACTCTTCACGATCGAGCAATTTAGCGAGTTCGTTGAGCGAACGACCAGGAACGACGACATTTTGGAACGTCAAGTCGTTGTCTGTCTCAAAACGAGCACGACGAAGCGCCAAGCGGTGGCTGTCCGTTGCTACACATGTGAGGAAACCTTTCTCAGCAGAGAAGTTGACTCCTGTTAGAACGGGGCGTGTCTCTTGTGAGGAAACTGCGAAACTCGTCTGACGGATGATGGTTTTTAAAAGATCCGCTGGTAGATAGAAACGACGGTCGCTCGCAAGTTCTGGGAGGCGAGGATATTCGTCCGGATCGAGACCGTTCAAATGGAATTCTGCCTGGCCAGACTCAATTCGTGTCATGAAGTTTGGTGACACTTCGAGTGTGACTTCGTTTGTCGGCAATTTCTTCACGATTTCTCCTAAAAAGCGCGCATTTAATACGACACTTCCGGCACGTTGAATTTGAATGAGTTCGATTCCACCTTCTTCGATTGGGATCAAACGTTCAATCGAAATTTCAGTGTCACTTCCTGTCAATGTTAAACCGTCCGCATGAGCTTCAAGCTTTAAGCCTGTCAAAATTGGAATAGTCGTTCGTGAAGCCACAGCTTTTGATACATCTTGTACGGCTTGCATGAATACATCTCGTTGAATCGTTAAATGCATGTGGATAATTCCTCCTAAGGTGAAATGAGTCATTTACTAATGATAATAATAGTATTAATTAAGTCATAATAGTAATAAGGGCTGTGGATACTGGGGATAAGTCCCCTGAAGCATACGTATGAAGCCATTTCGCCTGTGAATAACTTGTGGATAACTAAGGTGGTTTATCCACAGGATATCCACAGAGAATCTGTCATCAGTTAGACAGTGCTTTTTTCAACGTTTGAATCGTCTCTTGCATTTCCACATCGTTTTTCAGAAGCGTGCTAATTTTCTCATGTGCATGAATCACAGTCGTGTGGTCACGCCCTCCAAACTCTTCCCCGATTTTCGGTAATGAACTCTCCGTCATCTCACGAGATAGGTACATCGCGATTTGACGTGGGAATGCCAACGTTTTTGTGCGTTTTTTCGAGTTCAACTCTTCTACTTGAATGTTGAAGTGTTGACCGACGATTTCTTGAATGTCACGAATGACGATCTTCTTCGCTTCCTGAACCGGCATGATGTTATGAAGCGCTTCTGCTGCTACGTCTGGGTCAATCGGTCGCCCAACTAGTTTTGCGTAAGCGACAACGCGTGTCAACGCCCCTTCTAGCTCACGAATGTTCGTATCGATTTGATTCGCAATATAAAGCATGACCTCGTTTGAGATATCGAGACCTTCAGCAGTCGCCTTTTTACGGAGAATCGCAATTCGTGTCTCGAGGTCAGGTGGTGTGATGTCCGTAATGAGTCCCCATTCGAAACGCGAACGTAGGCGATCTTCTAACGTCGGAATTTCTTTTGGTGGTCGGTCGCTTGAAATGACGATTTGTTTCTGATCATTGTGTAGCGCATTGAAAGTGTGGAAAAACTCTTCCTGCGTTTGTTCTTTTCCTGCTAAGAACTGAATATCATCAATCAGCAACACATCGATGTTCCGATAGCGATTACGGAACTCGCCTGTTTTATTGTCTCGAATAGAGTTGATGAATTCATTTGTAAACTTTTCAGAAGAGACATACGCAATCCGAGCTCCTGGTTTTTGTCCTTTTACATAATGACCAATCGCATGCATCAAATGCGTTTTCCCAAGTCCGACTCCCCCGTAAATGAATAGCGGGTTATATGCACGGGCTGGCGCTTCAGCAACAGCGAGTGATGCGGCGTGGGCAAATCGGTTCCCCGATCCGATGACAAACGTCTCGAAGATATATTTGTCATTCAGCTGTCCGAGATCCCCTTCCTCTTTTGAAGGTAATGGTAAAGGCTGTTCCCTTGTTTCCGTCACGGCAATGGATTCTTGTGACGATCCATCCGCTGGAGCATACTTGTGTGCTTGAGATTCTTCAATAAAATGAATTTCGAGCTTATTGTTTGTGATTTCTTCGACCGTATCTTGTAAAAGTGACAAGTACTGTCGCTCTAACCACGTAACGATAAAACTGGCCGGCGCCGACACAACGAGTGTCGTTCCCATCAGTGATATCCCTTCGGTTGATTTCAACCACATGTCAAAACTAGCTTTTGGAGTTCGTTCCTCTTCTTCAATCACAGATAAAACGTTTCTCCAAATCTCGCGAGCATTCTTCAATGAAAGACCTCCTTTACTCACATGTTTGGTAAAACTTATTAACACGATATACACATACACTATTCTATAGTAGAAACTAGGGTTATCCCCAGAGAACAAAAACTGTGGATAAAGTTATCCACATGGTGTTCATTATGGGGATAACACTTATCCACAGCCTGTGTATATCTCGGAATCACGAATTGTTCATCCACAAGTTTGTGCACATTCAGTTTAGCAAAATAAAATAGACGTGGCAATGCTTTTTGGTATTTATCCACAGACAAAGAAAAGTATCCACACCCACTTATCCACATGCTGTGTGTTTTGTGGATAAACTGTGGATATGTTGTGGATAAAGGTGTTTGGATAGAAAGGCGATTGAAAAAGTTATGCACAAAAGAGGAGGAAGTGAATTGAGAGAAAGTTTTTGTAAAAGAAGAAAATACAAAAATAAAGAATTTGAATATGAAAAAAGAAGAGTTATTCACATATAAATGTGGATAACTTCGTGAATATGTGGATAAAATGGCTCAACATCGCTATTTATAAAGACCGTTTAAGAAATACGTTAAGGTTTCGTGTCAATCTGGTCCCATATAAGCCGTTCTAGACAAAGTTAAACAATCTCCAATGACACCTCTCGATCACGTAATCTCGCCGATTCGAAAACCGTTCGAAAATACATTGACAATTGTTGATTCGATTTATATAATCTTAAAGACTGCCTTAAATGAAACTATAACTTGCTAATAGAGCGTTAATCTTGAGGAGGTGCTGTAACCATGAAACCAACTTTCAACCCTAACAACCGTAAGCGTAAGAAAGTTCACGGATTCCGTGCACGCATGGCGACTAAAAACGGTCGCAACATTCTTGCTGCTCGTCGTCGTAAAGGCCGTAAAGCCTTGACTGTATAATTTCGAATGAAGATTGCCCGGGGATCCTTTCCTCGGGCAATTTTTTAGTTTGTCACAGAAACGTAGCATTTCATGGATTCTCCCTCGTTCAAATGATGCGGATATGATATGATGTTAGTTGACGATTTTTGAAGCGAAGGATGGAGTGAGAATTTTGAAAAAAGAATACCGCCTGCAAAAGAATGAAGAGTTCCAAGCGGTGTTTCGCGAAGGACGCTCCGTGGCCAATCGTCAGTTTGTCGTCTACACGCTCAAAGCGGATCAAACGCATTTCAGAGTGGGTCTTTCTGTCAGCAAAAAGCTTGGAAATGCTGTAGAACGAAACCGCATGAAACGATTGATGCGTGAGTCGCTTCGCTTGCTTGAACCGAACGTTGCGCCGAATGATTATGTGATCATCGCCCGGAAGCCTGCGACCGCATTGACGCAGTCGGAAGTGACCGAGAGTTTGAAACACGTATTCAAACGAGCGAAGGTTTGGCAAAAACAAAGCCGGTGACCATGACAATCTGAATTTGTTCTCTCATATAATCAGAGTCTTATAAGATTGCCCGATCGACGTGTGCGTTAAAAAAGAATTGATAAAGAAAGCGTAGGAGGAACTATGAGCAAAAAGCTAAAATTAGGATTACTCGCTGCCATGACTGCGGTCATTATGCTGATGGCAGGCTGTGTGGATCCGTCTACCATCCAAGCCGAACCAATCACGGCTGACACAGAAGGTTTCTGGGCGAAGTACTTTGTATGGCCGCTCGCATGGCTCTTGAAGGAAGTTGCTTACTTAGTCGGTGGATCGTGGCAATACGGGATTTCAATCATCATCGCGACAATCATTGTTCGTTTGTTGATTCTCCCGCTCATGATCAAGCAGACGAAGAGTATGGGTGCGATGCAAGTCTTGCAACCGGAAATGTTGAAGCTTCGTGAGAAGTACAGCTCGAAAGACCAAGAAACGCAACGTAAACTTCAAGAAGAGATGATGAAGCTTTATCAGGAGTATCAAATCAACCCGCTCGCAGGGTGTTTGCCAATCTTGATTCAAATGCCGATTCTCTTCGCGTTCTATGATGCGATTCGTCGCACACCTGAGATTTTCGAAGCGAACTTCTTATGGTTCGACCTCGGTGCTCCAGACCCAACGTTCATCTTGCCGATTTTAGCGGCGATCTTGACGTTCGTCCAACAAAAAATCTCAATGGCGGGTCAAGAACAGAACCCACAATTGAAGATGATGCTTTATATCTTCCCGGTCATGATTTTCATCATGTCGATCAACCTTCCAGCCGCGCTCTCATTGTACTGGGTAGTCGGTTATATCATCTCAATCATCGTCACGATGGCCATCATGCTTCCGATGCGTGAGAAGATGAAGGTTGCAGCAGAAGCGAAAATCGCTGCGAAAGAAGCAGAGCGTGCAGCGCTTGCTGAAGAAGAGAAGAAAAACAAAAAGAAAAAACGTAAATAATCGTTAGGCTGGGTGTCTTCTGACACTCAGCTTTTTTTGTGGGATTGTATGTTGAGAAGACGGGAATAATGAAAGAAACGGGTAAATGGAGGTGTGGAAACATGGAGGCATTTATTCATCGTGTAGAACGTTCGACGTTATGGCAAGCCATCCTTTACTTTGTGCTCGGTGTTCTTATTCTACTGTACCCTCGATTTTTCTTTGATGTCATGGTGTACGTGATTGCCGGATACTTGGCGATCATGGGCATATGGATGATCTTTCAGGGAGTTCGCAGACGACAAGGCGGATTACCGCCGGCTTTCTTTATGGGTCTCATCTATTTGATTTTGGCAGCGGTCGTCTTTTTCTTCGCCGAGACGCTGGCTAGTCTACTCCCGATTTTAATCGGGGCGCTGTTTTTATTTGGAGGAATCATTCGCCTCATTCAGGCGCTCGGTTACCGTCAATCGATGGCAGGGCGATGGCTCTGGTTTTTGATTGGCAGTCTACTGTGGATTGGTGTCGGGATTCTCATGCTGACGAATCCGTTCAGTAGCCTACTTGTCCTATTCCAGCTTTTCGGTGGAATCCTCATCGCCATTGCAATTCTAGAATTGTTCCTCTATTTCACGATTCGTTCGACGAAACGACAAGCACGTTACTAAAAAACAAACCGTCCTCTTTCAAGGGCGGTTTGTTTCTCGTTGAAGCAACTGTTCCATAAACGATCCGAACACATTGTAGCCGGATAAGGATTGGAAGAAAGGGTGTTCTTCTTTAAGTCGCTCGATATAGAGTCGGGCGGCTTTTTCATGATGCGTTGGAGTCAATTGATTATAAATTGGATGTAGGTCGATTTCTTGTCGCTGCGTCATATCCTTTAAACCGAGGGAAGCCCGATCCGGTGTATGGTGAGCGGCTAACACATATGCAAAATGGACCATTCCTTGACGAAGCATTTCGGCTGCCCAAATGTCGTTACCGCGATTTCTTGATTTCGTATATTGGAAAAAGAACCAAACGGTGTCGAAGGCATGGTCACTTGTCGTCTTTTCCTCAATCTGTAACGAGCTTTCATGCGCTATCAGGAGATGATGCGGATCGTAGAGAATCTGCATTGAGTCCTGATGGTTCAAGGTGTCTTTAGTGACGGTGAATAAGTCCATGTGAAGAAAATCGTCGAATACGACGATGAGTTGTGGGGCGACAATGAAGATGTCGTCTTTCAACAGAACAGGTCGATACGCACGAAGGTGATCGAGTCGTCTTGATAGAAACGATTCTTCTTGATCGGGGTGCACCATGACATAGAGGTCGATATCTGAATACTCATCGGCTTCTCCCCTGCCGAAAGAGCCTTTCAAAAAAATTGCTTGAACTGCCTCATCCTGTTTTAATCGTTCCGTAATAAGTTGAATCGCTTCCTGTTGCTTCATGTTCATCCCTCTCCTCTCTGTCAATATATTCCTTTATTGTACGAAAATAATGATAGGAACTGCAATGACTTCATCGGCGGGTGAACTCTTTCGTTCAAGTCGAATATCGTGTATAGTAGGTTCGTTATGCATATGATAGAAGAAGATGGTTTAGGTTTGGAGGGAGAAAGATGCTAGAGTTTGACACGATTACAGCGATTTCGACGCCGATGGGTGAAGGTGCCATTGGAATCGTCCGATTATCAGGCGATTTGGCGGTCGAAACGGTGAACAATGTGTTTTCTGGAAAAGACTTAACAACGGTCGATTCACATACCATTCATTATGGAACATTAAAACGTCCTGATACGGGCGAAGTCGTAGATGAAGTCATGGTCAGTATCATGCGAGCACCAAAGACGTTTACACGAGAAGACGTCGTCGAAATCAATTGTCACGGAGGTGTCGTGGCGGTCAATCGTGTGCTAGAACTCATTCTCGACCAACCCGACATCCGCTTAGCAGAACCGGGCGAGTTCACGAAACGCGCCTTTTTAAATGGCCGCATCGATTTATCACAGGCCGAAGCGGTCATGGACTTGATTCGTGCGAAAACGGATCGGGCGATGAACGTGGCCATGTCTCAAATGGAAGGACGTTTGTCGCGACTCGTTCGCGAATTGCGTCAACAACTGCTTGAGACGATTGCGGCAGTCGAGGTCAATATTGACTATCCGGAGTATGACGCCGAAGAGATGACACAAGCGATCGTCGAAGAGAAGGCCGGCGAAGTCAAACGAATCTTGGAGCAATTGCTCGAGACGGCGCGACAAGGGAAAATCTTACGCGAAGGTTTGGCGACGGCGATCATCGGGCGACCGAACGTCGGAAAATCCTCACTCATGAATACGCTCGTGCAGGAGACGAAAGCGATTGTCACTGAGATTGCGGGGACGACACGTGACACGATCGAGGAATATGTCAACGTGAAAGGTGTTCCGCTCAAGTTGGTGGACACTGCCGGTATTCGCGAGACAGAGGATATCGTTGAACGCATCGGCGTGGAAAAATCGAGGAAGGCGTTAGAAGCGGCGGACTTGGTCCTTCTCGTCTTAAACGGACATGAGGGGCTGACTGTCGAAGATGAGGCGTTGTTTGAGGCCGTCAAAGGGATGAATGCCATCATCATCATCAACAAGACAGACTTGCCACAAAACATGGATTCTTCTAAGCTAGAGAAACTAGCGGCAGGCCGTCCAATCGTGGCGACGTCGCTCTTACTAGATGAGGGGATCGATGCACTTGAAGCGGCGATTGCGAACCTCTTCTTTGCAAAAGGCGTCGAATCGCAAGATATGACATATATCTCAAACGCTCGACACATTCAGTTAATCAAACGAACGATTGGTCAAATTGATGAGGCGCTCGGTAGTGCTGTCATGAATATGCCAATCGATATGGTCCAAATCGATTTACGTCGGGCGTGGGATACGCTCGGTGAAATCAATGGAGATACCGTTCAAGAGAGCTTGATCGATCAGCTCTTTTCACAGTTTTGTCTTGGGAAATAATAAGGAGGAACAAATATGGCTTATACGGCAGGCGAATATGACGTAATCGTCATCGGGGCCGGACACGCAGGGATTGAAGCGGCACTCGCATCGGCTCGGATGGGTGCCAAAACAGCGATGCTGACGATGAACCCTGATATGGTCGGGTTCATGTATTGTAACCCGTCAATCGGTGGACCGGCGAAAGGAATCGTCGTACGTGAAATCGACGCACTCGGCGGAGAAATGGGTCGTGCGATTGATGCGACGTACATCCAAATGAAGATGCTCAACACGTCGAAAGGTCCAGCGGTACGTGCACTACGTGCACAGGCGGACAAATTCCAATATCAAAATCATATGAAGAAAGTGCTAGAAGACGAGCCGAATCTATTGCTTCGTCAGGCACTTGTTGAACGATTGCTCGTCGAAGACGGAGAAGTTCGTGGCGTGGTAACGAACACGGGTTCAGAATATCGCGCGAAAGCAGTCATCGTCACGACGGGAACGTTCATGCGTGGTCAAATCATCATCGGTGAATTGGCATACGAAAGTGGTCCAAACAACCAAATGCCATCGGTCGAGCTTTCAAAACATTTAGAAGAACTCGGTCTCGATTTAGTTCGATTCAAAACAGGGACACCGCCACGAATCGATGGGAAAACAATCGATTACTCGAAGACTGAGATTCAGCCTGGAGACGAGAATCCATCATTCTTCTCGTACACGTCGACTGACTTGAATCCAATTGAACAAATCCCTTGCTGGCTCACGTATACGAGTGAACGTACACATCAATTGATTGATGAGAACTTACACCGTTCACCGATGTATTCGGGTGCAATCAAAGGAACAGGACCACGTTACTGTCCATCGATTGAAGATAAAGTCGTCCGTTTCAATGACAAACCACGTCACCAAATCTTCTTAGAACCAGAAGGTCGCGATACGGAAGAAGTATACGTTCAAGGTTTCTCGACGAGTATGCCAGAAGACGTTCAACATCAGATGCTTCGGACGATTCCAGGTCTTGAAAAGTCAGAGATGATGCGTCCAGGTTATGCGATCGAGTATGATGCGGTCGTACCGACGCAACTCTGGCCAACGCTTGAAACAAAGGCAGTTCCAGGACTCTTTACAGCAGGGCAAATCAACGGGACGAGCGGCTACGAAGAAGCAGCCGGACAAGGAATCATGGCGGGAATCAACGCCGCATGCAAAGTGCTCGGTAAAGACCCTGTCATCCTTGACCGCTCTCAAGCATACATCGGTGTCTTAATCGACGACCTCGTGACGAAAGGAACGAACGAACCATATCGTCTCCTCACATCGCGTGCTGAGTATCGCCTCTTGTTGCGTCATGACAATGCAGATTTACGCCTCAGCGACATCGGGCATGAGATCGGCTTACTTTCAGAAGAACGCCATGCACATCTCAATGAGAAGCGTGAAGCGATTGAAAAAGAAGTGAAGCGACTCGCATCACTTGTCGTCAAACCGACGCCTGAAGTGAACGCGATGCTTGAATCGGTCGGTGCACAACCGCTGAAAGAAGCGACACATGCGAACATTTTGTTGAAGCGTCCAGAAGTGACGTATGAGGCGCTCATGACGGCCGTGCCATCTGCGGACGAGTTATCGTTCGAAGTGAAAGAACAAGTCGAGATTCAAGTGAAGTATGAAGGTTATATCTCAAAACAACTCGAACAAGTCGAGAAGATGCGTCGCATGGAAGCAAAACGAATCCCAGAAAACTTGGATTACGATGCAATCGGCGGTCTTGCGACAGAAGCGAAACAAAAATTAAAACAAGTTCGTCCACTTTCGATCGGACAAGCATCACGAATCTCAGGTGTAAACCCTGCAGACGTGTCAATCTTGCTCGTCTATATCGAACAAGGACAATATGCGACGGTGGAGTGAAACGATGAACGAATCTCAATTTATTGAAGCGTTACGGGCGAAAGGGTTTGAACTGAACGAGACACAACTCGCTCAGTTCAAGCGCTATTTCGAGATGCTCGTTGAATGGAACGAAAAAATGAACTTGACGGCCATCACGGACAAAGAAGAAGTGTATTTGAAGCACTTTTACGATTCGCTCAGCGCAGCGTTTCATTTCGATTTCACAAAAGTCGAAACGGTATGTGATGTCGGAGCGGGTGCCGGATTCCCGAGTCTCCCTCTCAAGATTTTATTCCCGCACTTACATGTCACGATCATCGATTCATTGAACAAACGCATCACGTTCTTGAATGAGTTGGCGCTCGCCCTTGGACTTGAAGGTGTCGCGTTCCATCATGGACGTGCCGAAGAGTTCGGGAAAAACAAAAAATTCCGCGAACAGTTTGATGTCGTCACAGCACGTGCGGTAGCTCGCATGACAGTGTTGGCTGAGTACTGCCTACCGCTCGCAAAAGTAGGCGGAAACTTTGTCGCGCTGAAAGCGGCGAAAGTATCTGATGAGATGAAAGACGCCCAAAATGCGTTGGCTGTCCTTGGCGGAAAAGAAAAAGCGACACACCAGTTCCTATTGCCAGGAGAGATGAGTGAGCGTAATATCGTAGTTGTAGATAAACTACGAAAAACGCCCGGGAAATATCCGCGTAAGGCGGGGACACCGGCGAAAGAGCCACTTATCTGATGATGTCGTTTCACGTGAAACAAAAGCAGATTCCAGTGGTGGAGTCTGCTTATTTTTTTACATAAAAGGGGTGCCCGACGTTGAAGAATAGATTTGCGAAATTGTTCGGTGTGAATCGAAAAGACGAAGTTGCCGTGACGCAGATTGCAGAAGTTCGAGCGGATGACACGGTACAGGAGCTCTCGTTGTCACGATTGCGTCCGAACCGGTATCAACCGCGTAAAGTATTCGAACCGGCTAAAATTGAAGAGTTGGCAACGACGATTTCGGAACACGGACTGCTTCAACCGATCGTGGTTCGTAAGGCAGACGGGGACTGCTATGAAATCATCGCCGGGGAGCGTCGTTTCCGAGCCGTGAAATCGCTCGGCTGGTCAGCGATTCCGGCAATCGTTCGAGACATGGACGACGACACGACGGCTGCGCTCGCCTTGATTGAAAACTTGCAACGGGAACAGTTGAGTCCGATTGAAGAGGCGGAAGCATACGACCGTTTACTCGCCTTAAACGGCTTGACGCAGGATGCGTTAGCGAAGAGTTTAGGGAAGAGCCAGTCTACGATTGCGAATAAGTTACGACTGTTGAAGTTGCCTGAAGACGTGAAACAGTCACTTCGCGATCGTCGCATCAACGAACGACACGCACGTGCGCTGTTACCGTTAAAAGAAGAGGGATTACAGCTCCAAGTGCTCGTGGAAGTATTGGAACAGGATTACAATGTTAAAGAGACGGAAGAACGAGTCGCCTTTTTGACAACGCCGATTGAAGAAGAAAAGCGTAAACCGAAAAAACAACGTCGCCGGACGAAAAGTTTTGCGCGCGATACTCGAATCGCCATCAATACGATTCGTGACTCAATCGATTTGATTGGGAAAACAGGGATTGATGTCCAAACTGAAGAAGTAGACGAAGAGGAATTTGTTGAAATTCGAATTCGCATCCCGAAAGCGCGGCCTCAAAAATGAGTCCGTGCTTTTTCATACGATGAAGGAGGTTTGTAGATGGAACGATTAGCATTAAAATTCATTCGCCCAAACCCGAACCAACCCCGGAAACAATTTGAGGTGGAAAAACTAGAAGAGTTGCGCCAGTCGATTGAACGGTATGGCGTTCTGCAGCCGATTGTCGTACGAAAAGCGACCGGTTACTATGAAATCATCGCTGGGGAAAGACGATTCCAAGCGGCAAAACTTGCCGGGAAAGAAGACATTCCCGCTCTAGTCGTCACGGCGGACTCGGATCGCGTCATGGAGTTGGCCTTGATTGAAAACATTCAGCGTGCCGACTTGAACGCCATCGAAGAAGCCGTCGCCTATGAACAATTGATGCAGACACTCGGCCTGACGCAACAACAATTGGCAGACCGGGTCGGGAAAAGCAGAAGTCATGTGACGAACAGTTTGCGTCTGCTTCGTCTACCGAGCGCGGTCCAGCACGCGGTCATGGTCGGTGATTTGACGATGGGTCATGCACGGGCGATTACAGGCATGAAATCAGAACAAGCGATGGAACAGATTGCAAAACGAGTGATTGCCGAACATTGGACGGTAAGGCGGCTCGAGCGTTACTTACAAAAAGAGCGCACAGCAAAAAAGACGCTGAAGCAATCGAACGCAGATATCGAAGCGGTCGAAGCAGTGCTTGCAGAGCGTCTTCAAATGGATGTGTCGATTCGTCCTCGTCGAAAGGGAGGCGTGTTAGAACTAAAATACTTCTCTCAAGACGATTTAGAACAACTCCTTACGTTGTTGTCGCCTCAAGACTTTGACTCGTCTCGCGACTGACGAAGTCTAGTGATCGCGGCTTCTTCGTGATGAAGGCGTCCGATACGTGAATCGAAATCGACGAACCCTTCCGTGATGAAGCGTGCGAGTTCATAGACGAGATGGAGTCGTGTATTTTGAAGAATCATCATTTCCATAAAGCCACTGACGTTTACGACGGCTTTGATATTATAAGCGCCGACGGCAGGGAGTTCTTTTTGAACGCCTGCACCTGGGGCGAGTGGTCCTTCTGAAAAGAAGACGTAGCCAACGCTCGACAAACGTCCGAGACAAGCATCGATGGCAATGATGAGCGGTTGATGGAAGCGGGTTTGAATCTCATGTAACGTCTCCACTAAATTGAGCGCGTGTACGGGTTTCGTTAACGTACCGTATACGTGTAGGTTGCGGATGCGACGTTCTTCTAAAAACGTTCCGACGAGTGGACCAAGAGAATCACCGGTCGAACGATCCGAACCGATGCAAACAAGGACGATGGGGCGATGGGTTTCATTGACCAACTGTTCATGAATCTGGTCCGCAAGTAATCTGGATCCACTCCGCTCAGTGTGTTCAATGAAGAAAGAGTATGGTTTATGAGGTTTTAGGCGAAACGGCATGAATCTCATCCTCTCTTCTGAGCTGCCTATTCCTAGTTGCAGTTAGGGGATTGATCTCGTATTAACCCATTCCCAAAAGTGGAAAACTTCTAAACTTCCGAATGCGGCGTTTGAGAAAAGTCGCGAAATATGTTTTGATGATTTAGAATCTACGACTTTTGAGGTGAAAAGATGGCTTCGCAAAATACAGAAAAAGATTTAAATACGGTAGCAGACGAAACGATTGACAGTGTAAACCGCTTCGTGGAGTACTTTAAAGATACAGACATGTGGATTGGCTTGGGAATCAAGCTCGCCGGTGTCGCACTCATCATCCTTGGCCTATATATCGCGACAAGAATTTTGACGACGATGGTCGAACGTGTGTTTACGCTTCGGAAAATAAAAGAACACGACATTGTCGCTCAGCGTCAAAACGAGACGCTATTGAAACTCGCACAAAATACAATTCGTTATGTGATCGGGTTAATTATGGTCCTGACGGTGCTCGGACAGTTCGGCGTCAATATCGCCGGTTTAATCGCATCAGCCGGGGTAGCAGGTCTTGCCATCTCGTTCGGTGCGCAAAGCTTAGTGAAGGACGTCATCACAGGCGCATTCATCATCTTTGAAAATCAATATAAAAACGGGGATTACGTCAATTTGAACCAGCAAGTCGATGGAACAGTCATTGAGGTCGGCATTCGTACGACGAAGTTAAAGGGATTAAATGGGCAAGTAACGATTATTCCGAACGGACAAATCTTGCAAGTGACGAACTACTCCCTTGAAAACAGTGTCGCTGTTGTCGATATTGGGGTTGCATATGAGGAAGATATGTCAAAAGTAGAACAAGCGCTCAAAGAGATCGCAAAGTTGGTCGAAGAACGCTATCACGACTTGTTCATCGAACCAATCAACTTGGCTGGAGTCCAATCGCTTGGACCTTCGGAGGTCGTCTATCGATTAATGGCGGAAGTCCCGCCGACCCAGCACTTTGCTGCCGGGCGAATTTTGCATAAAGAGTTGAAGGCTGGACTTGACGAACGCGGTATTGAAATTCCATATCCACGTACGGTCATGATGCCACCGAACTCGACTCCTAAAGGAGGAGAAACAGAACATGCAAAGTAAAACTTATGCGTTGAACGATGTTGTGGAAATGAAAAAACCACATGCCTGCAAGACGAACCGCTGGCAAATCACACGTGTAGGGATGGACATTCGCATCAAATGTCAAGGTTGCGGAGCAAGTGTACTCATGCAACGCCGTGACTTTGATAAGCGATTCAAGAAAGTGCTTGAGCAAGGGAACGCCGCAGAATAAGCGGCGTTTTTCTTTAGGTTATGAACGTGAGTTGCGGTTTAATCGTGGACTATCTATAATTGTGAAGGATGTGACGGTGTGGTGTACTGAAGGTACCCACTCCACAGACGGCTTAACATTTCCCGGGAAACACCGGATGAGGAGGAACTACTAGTGGGATTAACAGCAGGAATTGTCGGATTACCAAACGTCGGGAAATCGACTTTGTTTAATGCGATTACACAAGCAGGAGTCGAAGCGGCCAACTATCCGTTCGCGACAATCGACCCGAACGTCGGAGTCGTTGAAGTACCAGATGCGCGTCTTGATCGATTGACGGAACTCGTCAAACCGAAAAAGACGGTGCCAACAGCGTTTGAATTTACAGATATCGCTGGAATCGTCAAAGGTGCATCAAAAGGTGAAGGACTCGGAAACAAGTTCTTGGCGAACATCCGCGAAGTCGATGCAATTTGCCAAGTCGTTCGTTGCTTCGAGGACGAGAACATCACGCACGTCGCGGGACGCGTCTCACCGATTGACGACATCACGACCATCAACCTTGAATTGATCTTAGCTGACCTTGAACAAGTCGATAAACGAATCGCACGCGTTCAAAAAATGGTAAAAGCAAAAGATAAAGGAGCGGTACAGGAGCTTGAAGCACTTGAGATCGTACGTGACGTTCTTGAGTCGGAGCGCCCGGCACGTGTCGCTGAATTAACGGACGACCAACTCGCCATCGTGAAACACTTCCAGTTGTTGACGATGAAGCCGATGCTTTATGTGGCGAACGTGAGTGAGGATGAAGTGGCGGACGCGGACTCAAACGAGTACGTTCAAGCGGTCCGTGACCATGCGGCAACAGAAGGGGCGAAAGTGATCGTCATCTGTGCACGTATCGAAGAAGAAATTTCAGAGCTCGAACCAGAAGAGCGCCTTGAATTCCTACAAGATCTCGGCATCGAAGAGTCAGGACTCGATCAATTGATCCGCGCTGCGTATTCGACACTTGGTCTTGCGACATACTTCACGGCAGGTGAAAAAGAAGTTCGCGCTTGGACGTTCAAACAAGGGATGAAGGCCCCACAATGTGCCGGTGTCATTCACTCTGATTTCGAACGTGGATTTATTCGTGCTGAAGTTGTCGCGTATGAAGATCTTTCGGCAGCTGGCAACATGACGACAGTGAAAGAACAAGGGAAACTTCGCTCGGAAGGTAAAGAATATGTCTTCCAAGACGGCGATGTTGTCACATTCCGCTTCAACGTATAAGTTGATTTGCTGAAACGTGTTGTAAAAGTCAAGGAAGTTTGATAGTATATTATGACGTGAGTAAAACAATTGTTTGCTCCTTGCTCCTACAAACCGGTAGGAGCCGTTAGTCCAAGAGGAGGTGAAAGATAATGCGTAAATACGAACTTCTTTACATTATCCGTCCATCAGTTGATGAGGAAGCGAAGAAAGCTTTGATCGAGCGCTTCAACAACGTCATCACTGAAAACGGTGGTACTGTTGAAAAAACAACAGACATGGGTAAACGTCGTTTCGCTTATGAAATCAACAAGATGCGCGAAGGACACTACGTTCTTCTTAACATCGTTGCTGAACCTAAAGCGATCCAAGAAACAGAGCGTCTCATGAAGATCTCTGACGACGTTGTCCGTCAAATGACAACAAAAGACGAGCGTTAATCCTTAACGTCTCGTATCGTGAAAGGGGAGCTTGGAGATGATTAACCGAGTTGTGTTAGTTGGTCGATTGACTCGCGATCCGGAAATGCGTTACACGCAGAGCGGAATCGCCGTAACACGCCTTACTCTCGCTTGCGATCGTCCATTCGCTGGACAAGATGGGAAGCGCGAGACGGACTTTATTGATTGTGTCGTTTGGCGCAAACAAGCAGAGAACGTAGCACAATACTTGAAAAAGGGCAGCATGGCCGGCGTTGACGGTCGCCTTCAAATCAGTAGTTACGAAGGACAAGATGGCCAACGTCGTTACCGGGCAGAAGTAGTCGCCGACAGCGTACGCTTCCTTGAACCACGCGGGGCCTCAGGGCAACGTGAGCAAGCACCATCTGGAGATGTCTTCGGTGGTGGTGAATCAAGTGGATCAGGATGGGGCGCAGGAGCTGCTTCGACTTCATCTCAGTCCTCGAATTCGAATAAAGGTTTTGACGCAGATCCGTTCTCGGGTGGCGGCAAAATCGACTTGTCAGATGATGATTTGCCATTCTAATCATTGTTGACAATAAAAACTAACTTATAAAGGAGGTCTTCACATGGCACGTCGTCCAGGAGGTCGTCGTCGTCGTAAAGTATGTTTCTTTACGTCGAACAACATCACTCATATCGATTATAAAGACGTAGAATTGCTCAAACGCTTCGTTTCGGAGCGTGGTAAAATTCTTCCACGTCGTGTGACTGGTACTTCAGCGAAATACCAACGTCCACTTACTGTCGCTATCAAGCGCTCACGTCAAATGGCTTTGCTTCCATACGTTGCAGAGTAATGTTTGACGAACGGCTTATCCTTTTGGATAAGTCGTTTTTTTGTATTTCATCTCGTTTGTAAGTGTGTAAGTGAAACCGACGAATATGGTATGATAGAGCAGAAACCTTTACGATTCCATGGGTGAACATTACTCATTTTAGGAGGCATACATGCACAGTGGTGAAGCAATAACATCCGTGAAGAACCAATACGCGCGGCACATGATTCCATATGTGATTGGATTTCTTGTCTCGTTAGGATTGGCGTTCTACAGCATTGTGGCGGCAATCACCCTGTTTATGGGCACGCTGATCTTTTTCATCTATCAGCAAGTGACGATGCGACGGGAACGTAAAAATTGGGAACAGTATGTCCTTTCACTCTCTCATCAAATCGAAGAGGTCGGAAAAGAAGCGTTGACGACGATGCCGATCGGAATTTTAGTCTTCGATCAAGACCGACGAATCAGTTGGTATAACGAGCAATCACGATTGATCTTTGAACTCGATATGGCGATTGGTGTACCGCTTGATGCGCTCCATTCCGCATTCGATGAGTTGATTGAAGAGGAAGAGGATGAGGCCACGATTGAAGTGGGTGACCGCGTATATCGTGTTTTTTACAATCAAACACATCAAACGCTTTATTTGTTTGATATGACCGAAGAAGCAGAGATGGAACAAAAATATGTTCAAACGCAAACGGTCATTGGCATCTTGTATCTAGACAACTACGATGAAATGTCGACTGCAGTGGATGAGCAAGTGCGAAGCGAAGTAAACCGTCGTGTGACGGTGCTTCTCAACCAATGGGCGCAACGGCATCACATCTACATGCGTCGTACGGCAGCAGACCGCTTTTTCCTCGTGATGAACGAGCGAACGTTATCTGAACTGGAGAACAATCGCTTTTCTATTTTGGATGAAGTGCGTGATGCGACGAAGGAACAAAGGATTCCATTGACGTTATCGATTGGGGTCGGATGTGGTGAGACGACATTGACCGAGCTTGGCAATCTATCTCAGTCGAGTCTGGATTTAGGGCTTGGTCGTGGTGGTGACCAGGCAGTCGTCAAGCGCCATAACGGAAAAGTTCGTTTCTTTGGAGGGAAGACAAACCCGACGGAAAAACGGACGCGCGTCCGTGCACGTGTCATCTCGAACTCGATGCGTGATTTGATTCGCGAATCGAGCCGTGTCCTCGTCATGGGACATAAAAACCCAGATATGGACTCGCTCGGGGCTTCGATCGGGATTATGAAATTAGCTGAGTTTGTCGGACGTGAGGCGTACGTGGTTGTGCCGTCAGGTGAGACGAGCATCGGCATTCAACGTCTCGTTCAAGAGGTAGAAAACGATGACTCGTTATACAGCCAGTTCTTAACCGAATATGAAGCACAACCGCTCATCGATGAACAGACGCTTCTCGTCGTCGTCGACACGCATCGTCCTTCACTTGTCATTTCAAAAGACATCCTGTATCGAGCGGAGCGTGTTGTCGTGATTGACCATCACCGACGTGGTGAAGAATTTATCGAGGATCCGGTTCTTGTGTACATGGAACCTTATGCATCGTCAACGTGTGAGCTCGTCACGGAGTTGATTGAGTATCAGGCGGGAAGTCGCAAGCTCTCGATTTTAGAGGCGACGTCACTTCTTGCAGGAATCATGGTCGACACGAAAGGCTTTACGCTCCGTACAGGTTCACGTACGTTTGATGCGGCGTCCTTCTTACGTATTCAAGGGGCTGACACGGTACTCGTGCAACACTTTATGCGTCAAGACCTCGATGCCTATATCGAACAGTCACAGATTTTAAAAAACACCGAGATTTACGCAGATGGCATGGCGATCGCGGTCGCTTCTGACGATGAGGCCCATCACCAGGTATTGATTGCCCAGTCTGCAGACCAGTTGCTGAACATGGAGGGTGTCAAAGCCTCGTTCGTCATCGCGATTTTACCGGATGGACGAACCGGGATCAGCGCGAGGTCTCTCGGTGACGTCAATGTTCAAGTCATCATGGAAATGCTCGATGGCGGCGGACATTTGACGAATGCAGCGACACAACTCGAAATGAGTCGTGAACAAGCAAACGTCTTGTTAAAAGAAGCAATTGATCATTATTTGACAGATGATACTGAAGGAGAGGAATTAGAATGAAAGTCATTTTGAAAGTAGATGTAAAAGGGCAAGGAAAAGCTGGAGAAGTGAAGAACGTGGCAGACGCTTACGCAAAAAACGTCTTGTTCAAGAAAAACTTGGCGGTTGAAGCGACACCTGGAAACTTAAAAGCGTTCGCGGCGAAAGAACGTCGTGCTGAAGAGGCTGCAGAAGAAGAGTTGAAAGAAGCGCAGCAACTTAAGGCAAAACTTGAAAAAGAGACGATCGCCGTCACGACAAAAGCCGGTGAAGGTGGTCGCGTGTTCGGATCGGTCACGAGCAAACAAATCGCGGATGCCCTCAAATCAATGGGCTACAAGATTGATAAGCGTAAAATTGAACTCGAGCACCCAATCAAGGCGCTCGGTTTCACGAAAGTGCCAGTGAAGTTGCACCATGACGTCGTTGCGACGTTGAACGTACATGTACAAGAAGCTTGAAGGTGAGGTAGAGACGGATGAGTGATGCGATTCAAGTCAATACACCACCACATAGCGTGGAAGCGGAGCAAGCCGTCTTAGGGGCGATCATCCTCGATTCGGACCGGTTGATCACGGCCTCAGAGCGGGTCGACCCGGACGACTTTTATCGCGTCAGCCACCAGCGCATCTTTGAAGCGATGTTAAAAATCAATGACCGGGGCGAACTTGTCGACTTGGTCACGCTCAGTTCAGAGCTCCAGGCGCAAGGCATTTTAGACGAAATCGGCGGTCTCAACTATTTGGCGGAGGTCGCTGAATCCGTCCCGGCCATCGGGAACATCGGCTATTACTTGAATGTCGTCGATCAAAAAGCGGCACTTCGTCGTCTGATTCGAACGGCCACGAACATCGTTTCAGATGGTTATGAGCGTCAGGACGAGGTCGATTCTGTCCTCTCGGACGCGGAGCGGAACATTCTAAAAGTATCGCAACGGAAAGGGCAGTCCAGTTTCCACCCGATTGGTTCCGTGCTATCGGATGCCTATTCGACGATTGAAAAATTGCATCAGTCGAGCGGTGAGATCACTGGGATTGCGACAGGGTTCACGGATTTAGATAAGATGACGGCCGGTTTCCAACGAAACGATTTGATTATCGTGGCCGCTCGTCCATCTGTCGGGAAGACTGCGTTCGCCTTGAACATCTCGCAAAACGTTGCCGTCCGTACGGGCGAGAACGTCGCCATCTTCAGTTTAGAGATGGGGGCGGAACAGCTCGTCATGCGTATGTTGTGTGCGGAAGGAAATATCGATGCCCAGCGCCTCCGGACCGGACGCCTTGAAGCGGAAGACTGGGGTCGCTTATCACTTGCGATGTCGTCGCTCTCACAAGCGGGCATCTACATCGACGATACGCCGGGTCTTCGTGTCAACGAGATTCGGGCGAAGTGTCGTCGCTTGAAGCAAGAACATGGTCTCGGGATGATTATGATTGACTACTTGCAGCTCATCGTCGGGAACGGCAAACCGGGCGAGAACCGACAACAGGAAGTATCGGAAATTTCACGTACGCTCAAAGCGATTGCGCGTGAACTTCAAGTACCTGTGATCGCCTTGTCACAGCTCTCTCGTGGGGTAGAGAGCCGTCAAGACAAGCGACCGATGATGTCGGATATCCGTGAATCGGGAGCGATTGAGCAGGATGCCGATATCGTTGCCTTCCTCTATCGTGATGACTATTACGATAAAGAGAGTGAAGACGCCAATACGATTGAAATCATCATTGCGAAACAACGTAACGGTCCGACCGGTACGGTCAAGCTCTCCTTCCGGAAAGAGTACAACAAGTTCGTCAATATGGAGACACAAGCCTTCGCACCACCGATGTAACGTCGGTGGTGTCTTTTTTTATATGGGTGATTCGAAAAATAACGAACGAATAGTTACGTGTTATATAAAACGTTCGGTATTGGATTGACTTTCTCGCTTTTCAAGTGTACACTTACGGATGGTTTGAACAGAACGTTGATTAATAAGGAGGATTCATTATGTCATCAGTAGTCGTAGTGGGAACGCAGTGGGGCGATGAAGGGAAAGGGAAAATCACCGATTTCTTATCGAAACAAGCCGAAGTCGTCGCGCGTTATCAAGGGGGAGACAACGCTGGTCATACGATCGTCTTCAATGATACGAAATATAAACTTCACCTCATTCCGTCGGGTATCTTCTATTCGGATAAGACGTGTGTCATCGGGAACGGAATGGTCGTCAACCCGAAATCACTCGTGACGGAACTCGCTTACTTACATGAGCGCGGTGTGAGCACGGATAACCTCCGCATCTCGAACCGGGCACACATCATCTTACCGTATCACCAGCTTCAAGATCGTTTAGAAGAAGATGCAAAAGGTGATGCGAAAGTTGGGACAACACTTAAAGGGATTGGTCCAGCATACATGGACAAAGCAGCGCGTATCGGGATTCGTATCGCAGATCTTCTCGACAAAGAAGTGTTCGCAGAGAAATTAAAGACCGTTCTCGAATTGAAGAACCGCATGTTCGTGAAAATGTACGAGGTCGATCCAGTTGAATTTGATGACATCTTCGAAGAGTACTACACGTATGGCCAACAGTTTGCGAAATACGTGTGTGATACATCTGTCGTCTTGAACGATTCACTCGACGCAGAGAAGAAGGTTCTCTTTGAAGGAGCACAAGGTGTCCTGCTCGATATCGACCACGGAACGTACCCGTTCGTCACATCGTCGAACGCAGCATCAGGTGGCGTATCAAGTGGTGCCGGAATCGGTCCATCAAAAATCCATCACGTTGTCGGTGTCTGTAAAGCATATACCTCACGCGTCGGTGACGGTCCGTTCCCAACACAACTCGATGACGAGATCGGTCATACAATCCGTGAAGTCGGAAAAGAATACGGAACGACAACAGGTCGTCCACGTCGTGTCGGCTGGTTCGACTCGGTCGTCGTTCGTCACTCACGTCGTGTCAGTGGGATTACAGATCTTTGCCTCAACTCAATCGATGTGTTGACAGGTCTTGAGACGCTCAAGATTTGTACATCGTATGAGTACGAAGGAAAGCATCTTGACGAATATCCGCCGAACTTCCGCGTCCTTGAGAAGTGTGTACCAGTATACGAAGAACTTCCTGGTTGGACAGAAGACATTACGGGCGTCCGTAACTTCGACGACCTTCCAGAAAACGCGAAACGTTACGTGCGTCGCATCGAAGAATTGACGGGTATTGAGTTATTGACCTTCTCGGTCGGACCGGCCCGTGAGCAGACGGTCATCTTGCGTGACATTTACGAAGCATAAGAAAGGGAGCCATTGCGGCTCTCTTTTTCATTTCCACGGAAATGGACCACGCTTTCTAAGCTGTATAAAAAGAGTTACAATGTAAGCATGTACGTTTAATGATAAGAGGAGGACTCACTGAATGGATCGTACGATTTTAGTGGTAGATGACGAACAACCAATCGCAGATATATTGAAGTTTAAACTTGAAAAAGAAGGTTACCAGGTGCATGTCGCCTATGACGGCGAAGAAGCGCTCGTGAAAGTAGAAGAGATTCAACCGGATCTCATCTTACTCGACATCATGCTTCCACTCAAAGACGGCATGGAAGTATGCCGCGAGGTACGGAAGAAGTATGATATGCCGATCATCATGTTGACGGCGAAAGACTCAGAGATTGATAAAGTGCTCGGACTAGAGCTCGGTGCGGACGATTACGTCACGAAACCGTTTAGCTCACGTGAGTTGTTAGCTCGCGTCAAAGCGAACATGCGACGTCATGCGACGGCGCCGGCGCCTGAAGCAAAAGGGGCGAACGCGAACGATATCGTGATCGGCGACTTGACGATTCACCCAGATTCGTACATGGTGACGAAACGGGACGAGAAGATCGAGCTGACGCATCGCGAGTTCGAATTGATTCATTACCTCGCGCAAAACATCGGACAAGTGATGACGCGTGAGCATTTACTCCAAACGGTCTGGGGCTATGATTACTTCGGGGATGTTCGTACCGTGGATGTCACCGTACGTCGTCTTCGTGAAAAAGTAGAGGACAACCCATCGACACCGACGTATATCATTACGCGTCGCGGGGTCGGGTATTATTTGAAGGCAGGAGAAGAAGATTAAACGATGAAACGGACGAACTTCTTTAAATCAATCCAGTGGAAGCTCGTCGTCATCTATGCGCTGCTCATTCTCGTTGCGATGCAAGTCATCGGCGTGTACTTTGTGCGTTCTTTGGAACGGCAATACATCAACAACTTCTCGCAGTCACTCGTCGACCGGGCGAACCTACTGAGCTATAACGTCAGTGAGGGGATTGCCGCGAACGAGAGTGACTCGACCACGGACCAGCAGTTGAACCAGTTACTGGATCAGCTGCTGTCTGACTTTACCGAGAGCACGACGCTAGCTGACGACATTCGAGAAGTCCAAATCATCGATACGAACAGTGTCGTACGGGCGACCTCGAACCAGAACAATCAAAGTCTCGTCGGCCAACGGACGGCAAGTACGTTTATCCAGAAGTCATTCGCGACAGGTGGCGCCCAAGAGACGCTCGTCTATGAAGATTCGAATGACCGGATGCGCGTCGTCGCCGTTCCCGTTAAGTCAGAAGTAGACGGGACCACAATCGGCATGATCTATATTGAGGCATCGATGCAGTCCATCTATAACCAGATGGAACAAGTCATCCGAATCCTCGCGACCGGGACGGTCATTGCCTTGATCATCACGTCCTTCCTCGGTATCTTGTTGTCTCGAACGATCACACGACCGATTGCCGATATGCGTCGGCAAGCCGTCGAGATGCGAAAAGGGAACTTCTCGCGGAAAGTTAAAGTGTATTCGGATGATGAGGTCGGCCAACTCGCCTATGCGTTTAACGAATTGACGGACGAGTTGATGGAAGCGAATGCGACGACAGAAGCAGAGCGCCGTCGGTTGACGAGTGTCCTCGAGAACATGTCGGACGGTGTGGTTGCGACCGACCGTTCGTTACGGGTCATCTTAATGAACGACCAGGCACGTGACATGATCGGGGTCGATGAAGAAGAGGCGATGGGGATGAACTTGCAGAGCCTCCTCGCGTTCGAAGAGGAAATCGTCATTCCAGAGGACGGGACGATGCCGGCGAAACTGATTGACCTCAGTACGGATGAGGAACTATTCCTCGTTCGAGCCTATTTCTCACCGATTCAAAAACATAGTGGACCAATCACAGGTCTCATCGTCGTCTTACATGACGTCACAGAACAAGAGCAAGTCGAACAAGATCGCCGTGAGTTCGTCGCAAACGTCAGTCATGAGTTGCGCACGCCGCTCACGACGATGCGTAGTTATTTGGAGGTCCTTGCGGAAGGGGCTTATCAGGATGATGAGTTGGCGCCGCGCTTCTTAGAGACGACGCAAAACGAGACAGAGCGAATGATTCGCCTCGTCAACGACTTGTTGCAACTCTCGAAGATGGACAGTAAAGAATATAAGATGCAGAAAGTGAAGTTCGACTTTGTGCAGTTCTTTAACGACATCATCGACCGTCACGAGATGACGAAAGGAGACGCGATTCAATTCCGTCGGAAGCTGATGAAACGTCGTGTGTACGTTCATGCCGACCAGGATAAGATGACCCAAGTGATCGATAACATCATCACGAACGCCATCAAGTTCTCACCAGAAGGCGGTACGATCACGTTCCGGACGATGCTTCGGGCGAAACGACTCGTCATCGGCATCAAGGATGAAGGAGTCGGGATTCCGAAGTCGAACTTGAAGAAAATTTTCGAACGCTTCTATCGTGTCGATAAGGCGCGGGCGCGTAATATCGGTGGAACCGGACTCGGTCTATCGATTGCCAAAGAAGTCGTATCCGCTCACGGTGGAGACATCTGGGCAGAGAGTGAATTTGGCCGCGGCACGACGATTTACTTCACGATTCCGTTCGATACGATTGTGGAGGTGAATGATTGATGAAACGGTTTACGATTGCAAAGCCAGAACTGTGGAAGTCGTTGCTTTTGCTCACGTTAATCGTCACGTCGATTGTTCAAACCATCATTTTGTGGGATTATCATCCCACCTATCAGTCAGTCCAATCGGAGACGCAATTGACGACGGTGGATAAGTCACTCCAACGCCGGGCGAATCAGGTCGTCATCCCGGTTCAAGCGGTCGTTCATGACAACAACGCCGTCTTCGCTTCGAAGAACACCCCGAAGCAGTTGATGCGGGTCATTCGGGATACGTTTGAAGCGAGTGAATTCAAACCACTCGCCGCAAAAAATGTCCCGAGCTTTTACACGGATATCAATGAAGGACTCGAATTGATTTTACCGGAAGCTTACTATGCGGATACGCTGAGCTATATGCTGCCGGGCACGTACAGTCTGTCTGGAAAGATTCCGCAACGTGCGCTCATCTACATGGAAGACAATGCGTTTACCATTCGGACGATCATGAGTGACCAATCGATTTGGGAAGGGAAGTTGACGAAGGTCGGAAACGGCGACGTGAACAGTCTATTCCTAAAAAACTCGAGTCGGACGATGAAGCGAGTGACGTATACGGATGAACGCGTGAACTATATCCCGGTCGTCGGACCGGAGATGAATGAGTTGTTCGCATATGACGTATCGTCGATTCAAATTGATGCGCGCCTTGACTGGATGCGGGACACGTTCTTCCCAGGCGACCCGAACGTCCAAGAAGTCGACCCGGCGAGTTCAGTGGGGGCATTGACGAACGGTGTCAGCGTGGCGGAATATGACGCGAAGTTGAACGCGAGTCGCTATCGGAACTTATCGCGTAACAGCACCGAGCGGGAAGCAGCACTCGGGTTGGATTCGATTGTCGAATTCGTGAATTTTCATGGTGGATGGGTCGACGAGTCTTCTGAGAATCAAGGACTCTCGCTTCGTTTCGATGCCATCACACCGGCGAACAAAGGCTTTGAAACGACCGTATTCCGTTTTCATGTGAAAGGATTCCCGGTCTTTAGCCAACGTGAGGCGTTTATCAACAATGACGCCATCGACTTATCCACATTGCGTGTGGAAAACGACGGGGCGCAAGTCCGGTCCATCACACGACATCACTTAGAGATTGACCGCTTGATCACAGTCGGCACGACGCAGCTGGCTGACGCAGAAGAAGTACTCGGGACACTCATCAACTCTGGACGGTTTGAGAACGTGACGGAGATTCGAATCGGTTATGAAATTGAGTATAACGAGGATACGAGCCGATATGTGACGTTCTCACCGAATTGGTTCGTACGTGAAGCGGGACGTTGGGTCCCATACAACCAGTCAGAAAATTGGACAGAAAGGATGATGTATCGTGGATTGGAGTAAAGCGAAAACCATTTTAATATTCGCCTTCCTCGCCTTGAACATCTATCTGTTATTCCAATTAGTGACTGAGACATGGGCGACCGAAGTCGTGACGAACGACAACACGTCGATTGCACAAATTTTAGACCAACGAAACGTCGACCCGGCAAAACTGCCACGAATGGGTCGGGATATCGGCTATTTGACAGGGTCGTCTGAAGAGATGTCGGCCGCGATGATTACGAAAAATCGGGAGGTACAACTGGCAACGACGCTGGACAATATGCAACTCGAAGTCGAGCTGAAACAGCCCGTGCCGCTCGATGCCAAAGATTTGCGAACGACGGCTTCGACGTTTGTTGCGGAGTATGTCCCGTTCGGAGAAGAATATGCCTACTGGCGATATGATGAAAAGACGAGACAGATCGCCTTCGTCCAAACGTTTGAAGACAATAAGATTTTCTCGGCACCTGAAGTCGAGGGAGATTCGGAGATGTATATCGGACCATCCCTCATCTTGATTCAATTGAACGAGGAATATGAAGTGACGGATTATAAGCAACGTCATTTGAAAGACATTTCATCGAAACCACAAGACGATCTCGTGTTAACGGCCAGTGAAGCCATCTCTCAACTTGCGTCACGGAAGTATTTCCAACCGAATCAGGAGATGCGGGCCATCAACACAGGGTTTTATAGCTTACCCCTCGACAGCTCTGGCGGTTTGATTATCATGCCACCGCTCTGGTCGGTCGCAATCGACGATCATGTATATTTCGTCAATGCCATCGACGGAACGGTAGAGCGCGTCGAGTTTGAAACGAAAGAATGAAAGGAGTGATGGTGTGAGTTTACAGTATAGTGTGTTAGCGAGCGGGTCGACCGGGAACGCCCTCTATATCGAGACGGAACGGACAAAGCTGCTCGTCGATGCCGGATTGACCGGGAAAGCGATGCAACAACGCATCGAAGCAATCGGTCGGTCGTTTGATGGGATCGATGCACTGCTCGTCACCCATGAGCACTCCGACCATATTAAAGGAGTAGGAATATTAGCGCGAAAGTATAACTTACCGATTTATGCGAATGCGAAGACGTGGGCGGCGATGGAATCACTCATCGGAAAGATTGACCCAGCGTTGAAGTTTCACATCGAGGTCGGGGACATCAAGCAGTTCGGTGATATCGAGATTGAAACGTTCAACGTCAGTCACGATGCGGCGGACCCGATGTTTTATCAGTTTGCCCACGACGGGAAACGCTTGGCCCATATCACGGATACGGGCTACGTCTCAGACCGGATGAAAGGGGTCATTCGTGGGGCTGACGACTTTATCTTCGAGTCAAACCATGACGTCTCGATGCTGCAGATGGGTCGTTACCCATGGAGCGTCAAACGACGCATCCTTGGGGACTACGGACACGTCTCGAATGAGGATGCGGCGATTGCGATGAGCGAGGTCATCGGCGACCGGACGAAACGGATCTATTTGGCGCATTTAAGCAAGGACAACAACATGAAAGAGCTCGCGCAAATGAGCGTCTCGCAAACACTCGGCATGCGAGACGTCGACTTAGGTCGAATCAAATTGTGCGATACGGACCCGACAATCCCCACTTCGCTCGTTTCTTTATAAGGAAACTTGGGAAAAGACAGTTATCACACTGTCTTGAAGGGGGGACGCGTCGTGAACGAAGAGAGACACCATGAGTATGAACCTCAAGACGTCGAACCTGAAGTACACGAAGCAACAGAAGAGAAATCGACGTATCCGTCTCGGAGCGAATGGCGTCCGAAGCAAGAGGAGCACGTACGCCACAAGCCGAGACCGAATATAAAACCGTTGTTACTCGGAGGGGTTGGCGGATTCTTAGGAGCGGCTTTGTTTTTTGTCACAGTGATGCTCTGGGATTCGCCGACCTCTCGTTTTGTGACGAACGAACTGACGCGGACCGAGCAAGCCGTGACCGTCACCGAATCCGACGTCACGACAGCAGTTCTCGGAGCGAAGACGTCCGTTGTCAGTATTACGAACATTCAGCGGGCCTTCACTTCGGACTCGCAATGGGAGGCGGGCGCTGGTTCTGGCGTCATTTACAAAGTGGAAGGGAATACGGCATACATCGTCACAAATTTCCACGTCATTGAAGAGGCGGACGAAATCAACATCGCCTTTTCCGACGGTCAGATCGCGTCGGCAACAATTTTAGGTGAAGACCCGCTCAATGATTTGGCGGTCGCAGAAGTGGAGCTGCCAGATAACATCGATGCGAAACCGATCGTGCTTGGTGATTCGACCGTGCTACAAGCCGGTGAGACTGTCATGGCCATCGGAAATCCGCTCGGTGTCTTCTCAAACTCGGTCACCCGTGGTATCGTCAGTGGTGTCGAGCGGACGGTGCCGGTCGACACGAATAGCGACGGCTTGATGGATTACAACGCAGAAGTCATCCAGACCGATGCGGCCATTAACCCAGGGAACTCGGGCGGTGCGCTCATCAATATTCGTGGGGAGCTCGTCGGGATCAATTCGATGAAAATCGCCGAAGCGAGCGTAGAAGGGGTCGGTTTCTCGATTCCGGTGAACGTGGCGCTACCGGTCATTGACATGTTAGAACGTGATGGGAAAGTGACACGGGCCCAGCTCGGGGTCACAATTCAAGAAGTCATTGCGGTACCCGGTAATGTCCGGGAAGAGTACGGCATCTCATTCGATCAAGAAGACGGTGTCTTCGTCGAAGAAGTGACACCAGGTAGTCCAGCCGAAGAAGCAGGACTCCGCGTCGGCGATATCATCACGCAAATCGGAGATCGCGAGATTAAACGATATGTCGATTTACGTGATGCGCTCTATCGAGATGCGACGGTCGGTGATACGATTACGATTGAGTATTTACGTCGCGGGGAAGCAAGTGAAACCGAGGCGATATTAACTGAAGCAACTTAAAGAAGCGGCGACGCTTCTTTTTTAAGGAGGAAAAACTGTGGAAAAAAAAGTATGCAAGGAACATGTTGAAATCGCTTTAGACATCATTGTGGATGAAACAGGGGAGTACCCGTTGTTAGAAGAATTATCCACAAGTGAACAAGTGACATGTGAGTTCTGTGAAGCCGACGCAACATATGTTGTGTCAAGCAAAAACTAATTATCAACATGTGGATTTGTGGATAACTCTGTGGATAACCCTATGGATAACTCCAAAAAAACTGTGGAAAAAGGAAGAATTGGATGAATATTTCAATTATCACGGTAGGCAAACTAAAAGAAAAATATTTAAAACAAGGAATTGCCGAGTATACAAAGCGGCTCTCTGCCTACGCAAAAGTGCAGGAAATCGAGGTCTCAGACGAAAAAGCACCCGAGCATTTGAGTGAGGCAGATATGTTACTAGTAAAACAAAAGGAAGGCGAGCGGATTTTGGCGAAGATATCCCCAGACACGCACGTCATTGCGTTGGCGATTCAAGGCAAGCAGCGGACGAGTGAAGAGTTCGCTCGTGAACTCGATCAACTCGCAACGTATGGAAAGAGTAAAATTGCCTTCGTCATCGGAGGATCGCTCGGTCTGTCGGACGATGTGATGAAACGAGCAGACGATACGATTTCGTTCTCGAAAATGACGTTCCCGCATCAACTCATGAAACTCGTGTTGTGTGAGCAGATTTATCGGGCGTATCGGATCAATCGGAATGAACCGTATCACAAATAGTGGTAAAACAAAGAGTAGAAATTGTGCTTGAAAATCAGTGGTTAGATAAGTTATTTACTAACATAAAATAAGGAGTAAGAGAAGAGTAAACATTGAAAAAGCCTCCGGTATACTGAACTGCTCCCCGTCAAGTAGACAGGGCAAATAATGAAAATCAAACTAGGCGGCTTGAGACCTGTATTCGACAGGGCTCAAGCCGTTTAGCCGTTTCTGGAAACGGTCATGGTTGTAGAACGATATGTAGGTCTCGATGGCCGATGTGAGTTCGCTATAGACCTGGAACTCACGCAAGTAGTACATCTCTACTTTCAAGGTACCCAAAAACTCTCGATTGGGGCGTTGTCGATGCAACGTCCGACACGGGACATGCTGTGGGTCAGTCCCGCGTCTTCCACCATGCGTTTGAATCTACTCGAGGTGTATTGGAATCCTCGGTCGCTATGAATCATCGGACCCGCTCCTGACCGGAGCCCCGCGAGGGCCGGCATCATCGTCTGGAAGACGAGCCCGTTGTTGTTGGACTTCCCGATGCGAAAGGTGACGATCGAGCCGTCGTACAAGTCGATGATCGCGCTCAGGTACGCCTTCTTCCCGTCACCGTATTTGAACTCGGTGACGTCGGTGCACCATTTCTCGTCCGGCCGGGACGCACGGAATTCGCGGTTCATCAGGTTCTCGGCCACATGCTGCGGGGACGACTTTTTGTACCGTTTTCTTCTGGCGAATGACCGAACGGATCTCATGGATGCGCATGAGACGATAGATGCGCTTCTCGTTGTATGCCGGCAGGCCATGCTGGCGTCGTCTGCGGTTGACCGTCATGGTGATTCGTCGATAGCCGTAGGTCCCGTTCACCTGATCATAGAGGAGGTGAATGTCCTCCAGTAGGCTTAGGTTCTCCTCCTCGCGTACCGAGACGGTACGCTTCAACCATTTATAGTAGGCGGCCCGTGAGACCTGCGCGATTTCACACAGGAGCACGACCGGGAAGGTATCGGTCGTCGACATTTCCTCGATAACCATATAACGTAATTGTAGCCGGATTTGGCTGATCAACCTATCCTCTCGATCTCCTCTAACTTTTTTAGGAACAGGTTCTCGGCCCGTAGGCGCTCGTTCTCCCGCTCGATCTGTTGGATGCGACGTTCGAGCTTCTCCTCGTTGGTCAGTTCCTCTTCTTGCTTCGTCCGTCCACGACGGTCCTCGAGCCCGTGCACGCCGTCGGCGTCATATTTTTTCGTCCACCCATAGACCTGTCGGTACGACACGGCGAATACCTCGGCCGTCCGTTGATAGTTCCGTCCATTGTCCAGGCAATACCTGACGATCTCCATACGTTCCTCGAATGTGGTCTTTCTTCCTTTTGCCATAGCTCGATCCATCCCTTTTCTCGAATCTGTTAACTCGCTATGACCAGTATACTTCTTAATCCACCTGTGAAGAACAGACCAGTTACTGATTTGATGTTTGGAGAGGGTCTCCAGTTTAGTGAGACCACCGAGATAGTCACGGACGGCCGTGATCTTCTGTTCCTTGGTGTACAGTTTCCATGTCTTCGACTCCTTCAAGCCGGTATCGAATTTCACTTTCCATAACTGAAGGGTGTCCCTAGAGACGTCATGGGTCTCCATGATTTCCTTCAAGGTATATGTGTCTTCTCCCATCATACGTAGTGCACTCAGTTTTTGTTCGATCGAATGCCGACTTCTCGCCATAAAAAAACACTCCCCGATAGAATAAACAGATTTGTTATTTCATCTGTCTACCTATTGGGGAGCATATCATTGAAGAGAACAGAGCTTTTTTTATTAAGACGGATTATTTTTCCTATGGTAAAACCATTAAATGGTTATTAATGATGTTATAATTTATATAGAAAGTGTCATAAAAAATAAAACCAACCTTAAATTCAATAGTGCAAGGGGAGATTAAAAGTTGTTAAAGAGAGTGAAAATATATAACTACAAAAGATTTGATAGTTTTTCAATAGATTTTGATAATAACTATTCAATAATGATTGGAAACAACGGGGCTGGTAAATCAACATTATTAGAAGCAATTCACTTAGCTTTAACTGGGACAATGAATGGAAAACCAATCTTTTATGAATTATCTCCTTATATATTTAATAGAAAAATCGTTAACCAATTTATCGAGGGTGTAGAAGCAGATAATAAAACAACTCCTCCAGAAACAAAAATAGAATTATACTTCTTAGAGTCGGAAGATTCTGATCTCAATGAATTAATGGGTATAGAGAATAGTGAAAATAGCAACGTGCCGGGGTTCGTATTCTCTGTTAAATTTAATGAACATTATCGGGAAGAATACCAGCAGTACATTGAGAATGAAAACTTTATACATATACCTACTGAGTACTATACAGTTGAATGGAAAAGTTTCGCAGGAGCAACAATAACTACAAGGTCAATTCCAATAAAATCCCATCTGATTGACTCAACTACTACAAGTCTAGCTGCTAGTTCCCAAAAGTATATTATGAAGATTATCTCAGATGTCTTAGATGAAAAACAAAAAGCTAATTTAGCCGTTCTCTATCGAAGTTATAAGGAAAGGTTTGGTGAAGATCCTAATATAGCATCTATAAATGAAGTATTAAACGAGAAGAAAAATCTCATGTTAGACGACTCTAGGAATCTATCAATATCATTAGATGTGACTCAAAAAGCTACGTGGGAGTCTGCAATTGCTGCGTTCTTAGACGATATCCCTTTTGATTATATTGGTAAAGGCGAACAAAATGTCATAAAGACTACACTGTCTATTGGAAACAGAAAGCCTGAGAGAAATTTAATACTAATTGAGGAACCTGAAAGTCATCTTTCATTTTCAAATATGAGAATTTTATTAGATAAAATCATATCCGAATGTTCCGGTCAACAATTACTAATTACTACCCATAGTTCGTATGTATTGAATAAGATGGCAATGGAAAATGTTATTCTTCTTGGTGAAAATAGAAGCGGGAAGTTAAGTCAATTGCCAAAAGATACAAAAGATTATTTTCAAAAACTACCAAACTATGACACTTTAAGATTTATTTTATCTAAGAGGGTAATATTGGTCGAGGGGCCAGCAGACGATTTAATCATTCAAAAGGCTTATCACCAAAAACATAATAAACTTCCGTTAGATGACGGAATAGATGTGATATCAGTAAATGGGCTATCATTCAAAAGATTTTTAGATATAGCAAAGTTACTAAATATAAATACTGTAGTGGTTACAGATAACGATCATGATTATGAAAAGAATATTAACAACAAATATAGAGACTATATGGGTGGTACAATTAAATTGTGTTTTAGCACAAATAATGAGCTAAATACGTTAGAACCACAGGTGTTAAAATGTGATGCTGGTAATTATGATAAATTAAAAACTATACTAGGAAAACATGACAAGTCTGAAGAAGAGTTGTTAGAATTTATGCTGAAAAACAAAACTGATTGGGCGCTAAAAGTATTTTTAAACAGCGATGTACAATTAAATTTTCCGGAGTATATAAATGATGCCATCCAATAAAAGAATTATTAAGGCTGCAGCTGGGACAGGAAAGACTACATTATTAATAGGAGAAGCAGTAAAAAACTATCAAGTAGGTAAGGTACTATACCTCACATATACAAATGCAAATCTAAACTCTATGAAGTATGATCTTATGGACTCAGTAGGAATAATACCTAAGAACATAAAATGTAAGACTTGGACTGAATTTCTGCTTAATGAATGCGCTAAACCATATAGAAAAGTTATGGGTGGACCAGAAATAGAAGGGGTAAATTTTTGTTCGTTAGGAGAAATCCCACGCATAAAGGGTATAACAGCAGCTAATTGGAGATATTACTACGATTTTCAAGGAAGGCTCTATTATGAAAGGATAGCTCAATTATGTCATGTAATATTAGAAGTTTCAGATGGTGTAATCATTGATAGACTCCAAAAAATTTATACCACAATTCTTATAGATGAGATACAAGACATGGGAGGATACGACTTAAAAATAATCGAGTCTATTTACCGATCTAACATTAATCTTGTAGTTGTAGGAGACCACCGACAGGCAACATATTCAACAAATTCAGGTCCTTTTCTCAGCAAATACAGAGGGGTCAATATTTTTAATTTCTTTACCGAGGTACTAAAGCACGACGAGCTTGAAAGCTTAGATGTGTGTCACCGTTGTCCACAGATAGTTTGCGATTTAGCAAATACACTATATGATGACCTTAATATGCAATCAGTAACAAAAGTTGAGGATGAAGATGTAGGTACATACTTGGTTAATATGGATAATGTATCTAAGTACTTAGAACGCTATAAGCCAACAGTACTTTACTATGATATAAGAGCGCTTAGAAAGTTTAAATCTAATCTCGACGATGATTTTAACTTTGAAGCAATAACTTTTGGTAAATCTAAAGGTTTAAGTTTTGATAATGTACTTATACTGCCAACTAAAGAAATGGAAAGTCATGTTATTAAAGGTCAACACAGAATGTCTGACACGGTAATTGCTCAATTTTATGTAGCGATTACAAGAAGTAAAAAGAATGTTGGAATTTTATCAGAGAGGCTTTCATGTCTTGAGTTTTTACCTCGATGGGAAGTGGGGCAGGAAGTAAGAAATCACTAAGTTAGTTCTAATTAAGGAAATAACTTAGCTGATGATATAAAGCTTTAGGAGAGGGGAGAATCATTGGTGAATCGGAAATGGATAAAAGAAAATCCTGATTTTTTCAAGAAAAATAAGATAGATGGATTAATAGTTTTAAAAGGTAACAGTGATATAAAGGAGGAATTCACAAAATATGCCGTAATGTTTAAAAAGTCCGCACATCTTATTACTGAATATATTTTTGAGAAGGAAGATATTGATAAATTAGACACTTATCTCTTCTCGCTAGCATATCTTTACCGACATAGCCTTGAACTGCTTCTTAAAGCAATAGGATTTAAATACATTTGGGATTTAGAGAACAGAAAAGACTTTATAAAAGAAACGTTTCATAATTTATCCTCGCTTCTTAAAGCAGTACATCCACACATAGTAGATAATGTAATAAGAAATTATGGGGCTTTTCAATGGCTTCAAGCGTATTTTGAAGACATGAATGGTATTGACAAGGAATCGGATTCTTTTAGATATCCTTTTGGAATTACAATGAAAAAAGATCCCTTTGATAACCAAAAGAATTTTGGTATTAAATCGTTCTTCGAAAAGCAAACGCATATCAACTTATTCGCCTTTGCTAATAAGTTGATATGCGTTTGAAATTTTAGAGTGTTATTTGCTTGAGACAGATATAAGAGATGAACTGTATAAAGAATATAAACCGGTATTCTTAGAAGAAGGTGGAGATTACTATTACCAAAGTGTAGTTGGTTATTCTTATAGCAGGGTTAAATTCTACCCATATGTAAAAGCCTATACTGAATCCGCGGAATATCTTTATGATCGTATGAGTAAGAATAGTAATCTTAATGAGATACTTTTTATACCTATGTGCTATCTATATAGAAACGCAATTGAACTTGCTATGAAGGAGATCTTATTCGAAGAATGCTCATATAGCTTTCAAGAAGCCATAGGATTGTTGAATGCAAAGAAACATAGTATTTTAGCTTTATGGAATTCAATAAAATCGGACATTATAAAACACGCTCAGGCTCCAGAAGAAGATACGACATTAGTTAGTGTAGAAAAGTATATTAATCAACTTCATAACATTGATGGACAAGCAGACAAATTTAGGTATCCTACAGATAAGTTCATGAATTTACATTTTAGATCTTCCAAAAAACTTGATATAGAGAACGTATATAATTTTTTCGATGAATTAGCCAATTTTTTAAGTCGTGTATGCATGATGATGTCTGCCCAAAATGAATTGTTAGCAGAGATGGACGCAGAATATAGAGCTAATATGGAAACATTTAGGGAATACTAGTATGGATTATGGAAATGAATTTTTTCTTATAGTTTATTAAAATCTTGAAGGAGCAAGGTATGTCAAATTATATACTAAATTCTATAACAGCTGACGTAGTTTTATCAGTGGACGGGTATGGTTTTCAAACTATAATTGATGATTTCGAGAATGCTAATTATATAAATATTGTTACATACAACATTACAACATATGGTGAATCTGAGCTACTAAGTTTTATAAAGGAAATACCCTTTGATATCCCTGTGAATATAATTTTAAATATTCCAAAGAAATCTTTTGGTAGTACAGATGCATATAAACAAATACAATGGTATTTAAATACTCTAGAGAGACAAAAGTTCAATGACTTAAATATATATTTTAATTTCTCTAATCATGCCAAGCTAGTAATGACAAATAATAAGGCATATATAGGATCGCAGAATTTTTCGGACGCTAGTTCTGGTAAGGTAGAACTTGGAATCGTAGTTAGTAATTCTAATGATGTAGCAAGAATAAATAATAATATTTTTGAAACTATAAAGTCTAAATCTATTAGATATGCTACATCAGATTATATTCTAAAAATGGAAGAGATACATGGAGTTATGAAGGATATATTAGAAACCCTACGATATAATCTCTTTACTTTAGTTGGAGATCCACCCTATACTCCTGAATTTGAAGTGTTTAATATTGATCAAGCTCATTTTCCACAGGAAGAATGGGCTAGATTTAAAGAGCTAGATGAGAGTCTATTTGACATAATTGATAATATTAGTGATGAATATGAACATGTATTTGATAACACCGAGGCAGAAGTATTGAAAGTAGATCTAAAAAATCAATTAAACTCTTTTATTTCACAGTTAGATTGCTTTGCTGAATATTTATTCTCTTGGGAAAGAAATGTCTTTGATAGATTTTATGAAGAGGATAATGGGGACACTGACTCTACTATGGAAAATGTGCTAGGTAAGTTATATGAAGAAAAAGGTTACAAATTTAGTCACCTTAATGGTGAAGAACTACTTGTAATGTTTGATGAAATCAAGCCTATAATTAATGAGATACTTGATTTAGTTGAAGAAATAAAAAACGAAATGTTAAAAAAATCCGTTTACGAAAACCTAGATCTAATTGAAGATTAAATATATGTATTATCAAATATTTTTTAAATAAGTTCCTAAGTATTTTATTTATAATGATCGAGATTAAGTGGTCTGAATGAGCGGGAGATAAATATATGGTGACGGTTTGTCAAATTAAGCGCAACACTTCCTCGGTGAAGGCCTCGTGTGCGGTTTTCCAGTCCAGGCACTTTCTCGGTCGCCCGTTGATCTTGGCGAGCGCATCCGCGAGTTCGCCGTCACCGACCTGCGCGAAGTCCGTTCCTTTCGGGAAGAACTCGCGGAGGAGCCCGTTGGCGTTCTCGTTACCAGGACGAGTATGGATCAGCGAAATAGAGTGGGACGCCGAGCGACGCCTGGATGCGCTCGTGGCAGCTGAACTCCTTACCCCGGTCCGTCGCCGCCGTCCTGAACGCGGTCACGGGGAAGGCGCCGTGCACTGCCTGGATTGCCATCTCCATCGAGGAGGCGCTACGGTCCGTCATCGGAAGGGCGATGTAGAACCGGCTCTTTCGTTCGACGAACGTCGCGACGCATGCCTTTGACTTCCCACGTCCGGAGACGACGGTGTCGAGCTCCCAGTGACCGAATGTCTTGCGTGCACGCACCTCTCTCGGGCGCTTGGCGATGGACTGAATGGACATCCCGAGCTCCAGATAGGTCTCTATTTTCACGCGTTCCGTTGTGGTAAGATGGGTGTAGCTCATGCGATTTCCTCCGTCTGAATGTGTGTTGTGGTGACTTCATTCTACACGAGGAAAGCGTCATGGGCTTTTTTGTGTTCACTTTGGGGTGTTGCACTTAATTTTATAATTCATCTTACTTAAAACAGAAATACAATTGTTGTTGTAAGAATCAACCAGTACAATATAGATAATTACCATCTAAAATTTGTTTTTCATTACATTTGAAGGGGATTCATTACATATGGAATCGAAAGAAGATTCATTGACGAGAAAGCGGACTTCTATGTTTCAACGGTATGTATTACCGATTACGCTTATTTCGTCGCTTGTTGTATCTGGTTCAGTAAGTTACGTAGTAAGCGAATTAAATCAGTCTGAATCAGAAAAAGTTTTTGCAGATGAAGCCTCTCAAAAGAAAATTGAACAAATGCAACAAGAATCACTCGCCGTCATTGAACAGGAAATCCCAAAAATTTTAGACGATTTGAAGGAGTACGAGAAAGATTTATCCGAGGTTGTCACTCAAATCGAGCTAGTAAATAAAAATCTGTTTTCAGTTCGAGATATCTTAGACCAGATTGATTCAGCTACTCTTGTTTTATCGAGTGTGAACAGCGTGGTCAATCACCCGCTATTAGGTAAAATTAGTGGCTATGTAAGTAATGCAAATAGTGCATTGACTGAACTGGACGCCGTTTTATTTCGATTAGAGCATTTGTCAAAAGTAAAAACAGATATGAAGGAAACTCGTGAGCGAATTGAGCAAGTATATAGTGAGTATCAAACGTCACAAGACCCAGCCATTTTAATGAAGATTGAAAAAGAACTAGATTCTGAATTGATTTATCAGATTGAAGATATTCGAAACTCAACTGTGGAGGCACATGACGCGTTAGAAATCTCTTCAAAAGTTCTTTTATCTGTAAACAAAACAGTCGCCACCTATCATTCTTTTCAATCATCAAGTGAACAAGCTATCCAAGCTCTGCAATTTTGGAAAGAGAAGAAGCAAGTGACAAAGATTGATCAAAGTGAACATGAACAACTGATGAAGGAGATTGATGAATCATCTGAACGTTTGAAAGATTTACCGGAAGATTTGGCTAAACGTTCTAATGAAACAATTTCTTCTATCAATTCTGTAAAAACAGAACTCCAAATGATTCGTCTGACAGAAGTTTTACAACATTAAACGTCTTATCATGACAAGGAGACTACGATGAACGATACGATTCACCTCCTAACAGAACGAATCGCTCTCGATTTTCTAACGACCTTTGAACGCTTTCAGGAAACGCATCGTATCTATGCCGTGGATTCAAATGGTGAGCTTTATCAAAAAGACGAGCATTACATCGATGAATGGGATGACGCGAAAAAACAACAGGTCATTGAGATTCTTAACTACTACATCGACCGTGGCGGCGTTGTTGTGGCAACCCAAAAAAGTGAAACGTTACTTGGCTTTGCCGGACTGGATGGACACCTGCTCGGAACGGAAGGCCAGTATTTAAATCTGGGCTTCATTCATGCGAGTCGTCCTAATCGTGGACAGGGGATTGGTAAAGTGTTATTTGAACGTGTCTGTCAGGCAGCAATCGAACGAGGCGCGAAAAAGCTATACATCGGAGCGAACCCGGCCGTCGATACATATCATTTCTATGAAGCGATGGGATGCATAGTAGCCGAAGAAATCGTGCCAGAAATCTATAAAGAAGAACCACTCGATTTGCAACTCGAATATGTTTTATCGTCTCCTGAGACCGCATCGTAACGATGTGGTCTTTTTCATGTACAAAATCGCTCAACTCCAAGCTTTTTCTCCTATGAAGAATTGACCGATTTCGAAAAATTGTGATAGAATCACAAGGCAAATGATTATCATTATCAGTCAATAAGAATAGATGAATTCGAACCGTTAGAGTGAACGTGAAAGGATGAATACAATGAGCACGCTTGAAGCATATAACATGGCATTTAAAAACGGATTGGAATTAGAGGACGATGTGGTTCTCGAGGATATGAAGCTCGGAGAATCGACGGAATGGGATTCGATTGGACACATGACGCTCATCGCAGAAATCGAGGATGCGTTTGACGTCTATATCGACTCGGATGAAATGACGGAGTTCCATTCGTATCAGTCTGGCATCGCGTTGCTGCAGCGCCTCGGTGTGGACATCCAATCATGACGCTTTTTCAAACACTCGAGCAGTACACAGGTCGTGAGGCGGTCTATGCGGACCGTTCTTACACATACGGCGAGATGTTGGAGGTTGGGGACTCGATTTGTCAAGAAGTCGGCGAACGGTCGCTCGTCTTCTGTCTATGTGCCAACCGGGTCGAGTCGCTCTTCGGGTATGTCGGTTTCATTCGAGGACATGTCGTACCCGTCTTGTTAGACGCGGACATCCCAGCCGAGCAATTACAGAAGCTGATGGACCGGTATGAACCGACGCACGTATGGGCACCGGAATCGAGAGAGGATTTGGCAAACTCGTTGGATGCTTACTATGGTTACGGTGGTTACGCCTTGTTTGAAATAGGAGCAACAGTTCACCATGAACTTCATGAAGAGTTGGCCCTTCTGTTGACGACTTCAGGGAGTACCGGAAGTCCGAAATTTGTCCGTCTCACGTATAAAAATCTATCAGCGAACGCCACATCGATCATCGACTATCTCGATATCGATCAAACAGATAAACCGATCACGACGCTTCCGATGAACTATTCGTATGGACTCTCAATTATCAACAGTCATCTATTGAAAGGGGCGACCATCATCCTAACAGATCGCTCGATCGTTCAAAAAGAGTTTTGGGAGTTGTGTCGTGCTGAGCAGGCGACGACGTTTGGTGGCGTACCGTTTCATTACGAGATGTTAAAACGTTTGAAATTTGAGACGTATGATTTGCCAAGTTTGAAGAAGTTGACGCAAGCGGGTGGAAAGTTGGACCCAACGCTCGCCCATCACTTCGCGACGGTGTGTGAAGAAAAAGGGATTCAATTTTTCATCATGTACGGCCAAACGGAGGCGACGGCCCGAATGTCGTACTTACCCGATCGGATGCATGCGGAAAAAGCAGGGAGTATCGGTATCGCCATCCCAGGTGGAACACTCTCACTACGAGACGAAGCCGGAAACGACATCAAAGATGCAAACGTGACGGGCGAACTAGTGTATCAAGGCGATAACGTGTCGTTCGGGTATGCGACCTCATTAGCTGACCTTGCGAAGGGTGACGACAATCACGGTGTTTTACGAACAGGTGACATGGCGTATCGCGACGAGGATGGATATTTCTTCATCGTCGGCCGCATGAAGCGCATGATTAAACTATATGGAAGTCGTATCAGCTTAGACGAAGTCGAGGCCCTCCTTCGAGAGCACGGACATGACTGTGTCTGTGCCGGGGAAGACGACCAACTATATGTGTATACGTTGCAAGATGACGTCGCACGCATTCAAAAAATCATCAAAGAACAAATCAAGGTGAAAGGTGTTCGGGTGATGCAGATTGACGAGATTCCACGTAATTCGTTCGGAAAGATTCGTTATGCCGCATTGCCGAAGCGAGAACTTGTGACCACCTGATCGTCAGGAATCGGTACATCGTCAAGTTTCATAACATCAGGTGGTAAATATGACTTTTATTTCGATTGAATTTCTCTTATTTTTAACAATCATCGTTGGAACCTATTACGTGGTCCCACATCGATTCCGATGGGTGCTCCTCCTCTTAGCGAGCTATGTCTTCTACGCCACGTTGAGCGTCCAATTCATCCCGCTATTGTTGATCAGTACCGCCTTCACCTATGTGATTGGGATTTTGATTGAGAAGCAGGAAAAGAAAGAACAGAAGAAACGGCTCATGTGGGTCGGTGTCTCCGTTCTCGTCTTCTTCCTCGGATGGTTCAAATATTTTAATTTCGTCAATGATTCGCTTCGTTCGTTCGCCGCATGGAGCGGATTTGATTATGATGTGCCGTATAAAGAGATCGTGTTGCCGTTGGCCATCTCGTTCTATACGTTCCAAGCCATCAGTTATGTCGTGGACGTTTCGCGAGGGAAGCAAAAAGCAGAGCGTCATTACGGCTATTTCTCGGTCTATTTCGCCTTCTTCCCGCAACTTGTTGCGGGACCGATTGAGCGGGCGAAAAAGCTGCTTCCCCAGCTGAAGACGGAGCAACATCTCGACTACGACAATATCAGCTATGGGATTCAGCGCATCATTTGGGGATTCTTCAAGAAGACGTTGATCGCTGACCGATTGGCTCCGATTGTCGCAAGTGTATTCAATAGTCCAGATCCGACTGGTTCAGAGATTGTGCTCGCGACGATGTTGTTCTCGATTCAACTGTTCGCCGATTTCTCGGCGTGTAGTGATATCGCCATCGGTTGTGCACGATTGCTCGGAATTCGATTATCGGAGAACTTCAAACAGCCACACTTTGCCGTATCGATTGCCGACTTCTGGAACCGCTGGCACATCACACTTTCGATGTGGTTGCGAGATTATATCTTCATGCCGCTCGCGAAAGGGAAGAAGAAGCGCGAGCAGATTTATGGTGCCATCCTTGCGACTTTCTTAGTGAGTGGAATCTGGCACGGTGCCGCGTGGAATTTCGTCTTATGGGGACTCATTCATGGAATCTATCGTGTGTTCGGAGACCATACGAAGCAACAACGCGAAAAAATGGCGTCATGGGTTGGGTTTGACCGCGTGCCAACACTGCATCGTTGGTGGAAAATCGCCATCACGTTCCAGCTCGTCTGCTTCTCGCGCGTATTCTTTCAATCGCATTCGATGGCAGAGGCATTCTCGCATGCCAAACTGTACGTGACACCCTCTTCATGGGCACCGTCAGGCATGATACAGGCAATTCAAATGTTCTCGTTACTCGATTTGATTATCTTCCTCGTCGTCTTTGTCGTCGTTCACTTGTTCCAACATATTGAACGGACGAAAGGTTCGGCTTGGGATTGGATGGCACGTCAGTCTGCCGTGACGAGCGTGGCCATCAACTTGTTCTTGATTGTCTCGGCCTTCTTGTTTGGCGTGTCGGGCCAAGGATTTGTGTACGGTGGGTTTTAAGATGCAAGGAAAGGAATTAGCATGAAGCGTTTAGGAATTAAAATCGTCGTTGTGTTACTCGTCATGATCGCCATCTTTATTCCCGTCAACGAGTTCGTGAAAGACTCGTGGGAATACAATAATAACCGGGCCGTCCTAGCGTTTAAAGAAGACCCTCATCCTGTCGATATCATCAATTTAGGCACGTCTCATGCGATGTATGGGTATTATTTTAAACCGACCGGATTATCGCATCTCGACTTGGCGTTACCGAGTCAACCGATTGAATATGATTTGAAGATGCTAAAAGAATACGATGAGCACTTGAAGCCAGGAGGGATCGTGATTGTGTCCCTATCTCAAATCACATTCAGCAACTCGGATGTCGGTCGGAAAGCCAATTACTATCGCGTCTTGGACCGTAAAGACATCGAACCGGTCAGCCTGTTTCAATATTATACGCATGAACAGTTCCCGGCATTGAATAGTGGCAGTGTTTATGCCGCGATTTCCCGGGAAATCCGGGATTTTCGGTTTGATGCGCATAAGCCATGGGAGAATGGTGGGCTGAATTACTCCGAGCGTAAGTATGAGGAAGTGGCCGCTCAGTATGAAAATGCCGTGAACAATCATGAGATTGAAGAAAACATGGCTCATTTACAAGACATCATCGACTATTGTAAACAACAAGGGTATCGTGTCGTCTTGGCGATGGAGCCGGTCCACGCGTCATACCATACGTATTTTGATGAAGACGTCATGGAACGCCTCGTGTTTCAGCATTTAGAGAACTTGGATTTAGATGTCCCGTTCCTCAATTATATGGGGGATGAACGATTCATTCATGAGCAGTCATTCTTCCATAACCCGGACCATTTGAACGGTGATGGGCGAACGCTGTTGTCTTCACTCGTTTATGAAGATTTGAAGCGGTTGGGATATTTATAAATTGATGGGCGGCTGTCCATCAATTTTTTTATGCTTTATGATAGCGAAAGGGATGAAGTGAAGGGGGAAACCATGAAAAATCAGCAAATGGTAAAAATCCATGACTGTGAGTTATATGTTGAGTATATTCAACAACATTCAAAGTCAGTGACAATTATCATGGATGCAGGATATGGCGATGATTCTACGACTTGGAGACAGGTGGCGGATGAAGTGTCGACATATGCCAATGTCCTTCTTTATGATCGGGCGGGTCTAGGCAAAAGCGGGACCAGTACGAATCGAAGAACAAGTAAGGAGATGGTTCGAGAATTGCACCAACTGATCAAACAGTTGGATATAGCATCTCCGTTCATTTTGGTCGGTCATTCGTTTGGAGGCGTCAATATGCAATTGTTCGCGTCTGAATATCGAGATGAGGTAATGGGTCTCGTATTAGTAGACACGACACCGAGTGACTATCGAGAACGATTTCTTCCGACCATGTCACGAGAGTTTCAAAACGCATACTCCAAGCAATTTGTGCGGGAAGGGAACTATGATGAATTTATGGAAAGTTTGCACCAAGTGAACCAAGCAAATCTTGATCTTTCAATCCCAACAACAATCATATCAGCAGGAAAGAAAGACTTTTATTCCGCAGAAAATCAGAGGCTGTGGAATGTCTTACAAAAAGAAATGACGGGAATATCTTCAAATGCCACGTTTGTAATTGCAGAGCAGAGCGCACATTATATCCAAAGAGATGAGCCACACTTGATTGTAGAAGCAATTCGAAAGTTAATTTAAACACTTTTAAGTCACGCATAAACGATGGGGATTTATCGCGAGACGAAGCTATATATTCAATCAAAAAGAATGCCTGCGAATGTCCATAATATCACCAGCATCGACAGGAACGAGACGAATACTGTCTGACTCGATACCCGTTGCTCCGCAAAGCGTCGAAATAGTCGTTCGAGGATTGTTTGGCCGATGACGACCGCTAGAAAGATGATTGCCATTTCAGCGAATAGAGAAAAGTCGTTACGAAAAATAAAGGTCATGGCAACAAAGAGGATGATGGAACTGGTCAATGTGGTGAGAAAACGTTGTTTATTCAATCAAATCTCTCCCTTCTCTCATCATTACGTGTATGCTTTAGAAAAGATTCAAATAGACGGGGAGTGATTCACATCGAAACAATCTATTTAGCGGGCGGATGCCTATGGGGTGTTCAAGAATTTGTGAGGACGTTACCTGGCGTCCTTTCAACTGAAGCAGGACGCGCGAACGGGACGACCGATACGTTAGACGGAGAGTATGACGGTTACGCGGAGTGTGTCAAAACAACGTTTGATCCGGACGTAGTGACGGTCGAGGATTTGATGCATTACTTGTTCGAAATCATTGATCCATACAGTGTCAACCAACAGGGGATGGATGTCGGGGAGAAGTATCGAACGGGCGTCTACAGTGAGGAGTCACGACATTTGATGGAGGCGCAAGCGTTTATTGATCGACGCGCGGATGCAGAACGAATCGCTGTTGAAGTCAAACCGCTCACGAACTATGTGCGAAGTGCGGACGAACACCAGGATCGCCTGACGCGTTGCCCGAACGATTATTGTCATATACCGAAAGACTTATTAACAAAATATCAGACCGTTTAATTAACAAAGGTGTCTCTTCGAGATGCCTTTTTCATTTTTCCCAAATGAATAAAGCTAAATGCATAAGTTTCATGTCTAATAAGTGTAAGGGAAAAAACGAAAAGGGGGGACGTTCGATGAAACGTCTCATTCAGAAAGCGCAGCGAGGCAATGACCAAGCATTCTTAAAGATCTTTCAGCATTACGAGGAAGACCTATATCGGATGGCTTATGTGTACGTCAAGAATCCGGACGATGCGCTAGACGTTGTACAAGAAGTCGCTTACCAAGCTTTTAAAAAAATCGGGACGTTACGGGAACCACAATTTTTGAAAACGTGGCTGATGAAAATCACCATCAACTGTGCACTCGATGTGATGAAAAAAAGACAGAACGTGATTCACTTGAATGCAGATGTGGAAGAGGTTTTCGGGAGTGAACAAACAGATCTTGCGATGACGATGACACTAGCTGACATGATGGAGTCCCTTCATGAGGACGAACGCAGTGTGGTCGTACTGAAGTATTACCAAGACTATACGTTTCAACAAATCTCAGATTTATTGGAATGGCCGATCGGTACGGTGAAGACAACTTTATATCGAGCTGTAGCTAAATTGAGACGTGAATGGAAGGAGGCCGATTGCTATGAATCATGAGATGAAACGAATGTTGGCGGACATCGAAATCCCAAGTGAACTGCGTGAGCGGAGTCGCCAAGGTGTGAAGCGAGCGAAACAAGAAATGCGGCGGGAACCAGGATTTATCCGTCGGCGGTTGATGACGGTCGGAATTGCGGCGGCACTACTCATCCCGACTGGTGCATTCGCCTATCAATCCCTGCTAGCAGATGAGTTATACGGTTCGTTTGACGAGATGAAAGTACATATCGTCAGCGCTACTTTAGAGAAATATTTGTTATTGGACGCCAAATTGAATCAAGCGAAAGGGGTGTTCGGTGAGGCAGAGTATGAGGAGTTCAAGCAAGGTTTGAGCGTCTTCACGGATACGCGAATCGCCTATGGAAATGCGAATGGAAACGTTGATTATGAAGCAATTCCGAAGACGGAACGAGCTGAAGTGAAGCAGGCACTTGCCGACATTCAGCCATACTTCGATCAATTGAACAACCAGCCTGTTGCACGTGATGTGTTGACTACTGATGAATATGACGCATACATCGAAGCGCTCATGCGAGAAGAGTCGATTCGGGTACGTGCTGGGGAGTACGTTGAAGACATGCCGGATGAGTTACGACAGTCTTATGAAGAGGCACTCGCGATTATTCGGGAGGTCGATCGGAAGCAACAACAAAACTAGTCAGGGTTCATGAGGATGGGAAAATATGTTATCTTCATCATGTTCTAATTCAGAAAATGAAAAAGAGGTACAAACATGTTCACATTCGGAATCATTGGTGGCGCAAGTCTTCTTTTAGTTGCGTTTATCTTCGGCGTGACGTATCTTGTCATCCGATCCATTATAAAAATGATGAAAAAGTAAAAGAAGGAGTCGGTCACTCAAATCGAGTGATGGACTCCTTCATTTTTATGTCCGCTCGAGAATGTTCACGAGCATCTGATGGATGACGTCATGGTCGTTCGGGTCATGCAGTTGATATGGACTCCCGGGGAGCGTGTATACATCTTTCGCTCCGACGTACGTGATGTGGAGTGTCAAGGAACCATCTTCCTGACACGCCGTCGTCAATTCCAAGTCACCACTGATGACACCGACTTCTTCCGTCATGACACCGTGGGTTGCCTTGAATGTAGAAGTAAGTTTGTTCATGAATGACTCCTTTTCTGTCTCAATAAATACAAGCGTTGATGGCTGTCGTGAGTGCTGACTTCTCTGACGATTGAAGGCTCAAGCCCCAACGGCTTTTCGTCTCGACCCACATCTTCGCATACGCACAACGCGCGCCGGTGCGAGGGGGTTGCCATGTCGATGGATCTTGGTCTCCTTTTGAGCGGTTCGATGAAGCGGACACCGCGATCAACTGAGGACCGTTCAAGTCGTTCGCAAAGCTCTGACGTTTGGTTGTCGTCCAGCTGCTTGCGCCAGAGCGCCATGCTTCAGCGAGCGGAACGACGTGGTCGATATCGATGTCAGATGCTGATGTGAACGTCAAACCGTCATAGTAACTGTACCATGAGCCCGTCGTTACCGGACATTGGTCGACGACCGAGTCAGCGTCCCGTTTCAAGACGATATGACGCGTGTTACAACCACTTCCTTGACTCGACCAGTGCGGGAAGAGGTCCCGACTGTACCCCGTCATCGACCCTTCATTTTTGACCGTGAGCGCATTCAGTTTTGTGAGCGCATCCGCTTTCGAAGGAATATTCGGTGGGAATGCAGAGACCGGTGTCGCGTCAAATGACGCGGCCACCCAAACAAGCAATGTGACGAGTGCGACAGACATGAGTTTCTTCAACATAAAAAGCCTCCTACTATGTATTTGGAATGAACACTTGTCGAAGCAAGTGGGCAACCTTTCATCAACCAAAAAGTGAGACAAACATCACGCAATAAATTCAACTTGATCATACACAGGACGATTTTGAAAAAGTGTGAAAATCTGCAAAATGATTAGAAAGACTATCGCAAATCCTTCTCTAGCATTAGCGAACGCCCTCGTGTTATTTCTTTGGAACTAGTGAGCGATCAGGACTGGTATAATGAATGACATGGATGGAGAGAAAAGAAGAGGTGGATGGAATGAACAAGAAAGAGATTGCGGCGATTCGCCGACAGTTTAAAGTAAATGCGACGAAGCTGAAGATTGCTGACTTATATACGATTTACATCCGGCAGGAAACGAATGAGATTTACTACGAAGAGTTGCGTCCGTTCCCGTTCTTAGAAGAAGAACAGCAAGAACTGTTTTTGACGAACTTCAAAAAAGTGCTCGGTGGGAAACTTGATGAAAAGTTATTCGAAGTGAAGTTCCAATATCCTGAGGAAGGTCAAGTTGACCATACGCAAGGATTGCTGTATGAAGGACTTCGTACGGAAGAGACAGACGTATGGACGGACTATATGCAACGCATCGCCTTGAAGATGGTGAAAGACACGCCATTTGAAAAAGATATGGTCGTGACGTTCATCCGGGGGAATTACAATAAGCCGACGAACCGATATTCGGAAGAGTCTGAGATTCACGCGAACGATGAAGTGTATACGACGAAGTTCATCCTCGGCAGTATCAGCCCGACAGAACTTCCGAAAAAGTCACTCGTCTTTGACTTCGTCGAGCGGGAATTCAAAGCGAGCTTGATTGTAAATCCAATCATCAAACTCGAGGCGCCAATTGGTGGATTCTTATTCCCGTGTTTCACGGATAATGCGGCCGATGTGAACCATGTCCTCTATTCGGCACATAAAGCGCATCAACCGGATATGACGTTCATTGAGAACGTGCTGAACGGTTCAGAAATCGTTACGGCAGTGGAAGAGAAGGCGGTCTTCGAAGAAGTCGTTAAAGCGGTCATCGGGGAAGAAGTCAATTCCCGGACGCTCGCGACCGTTTATGATGAAATCAATCAAATCATTGTCGCCGAAGAAGAGAACGAACAGGAAGAAGAGCGGGTCGCAATGCTCGACTCCCGTGCGGTCGAGGTCGTCCTTCGGGCGAGCGGTGTGGAAGATGTGACGACAGAAAAAGTCGAGCAGGCGTTCAAACAAGTCGTCGATGACACGAAATATGAGATGAAAGCGACGAGTGTCGTTCCGAAATATACGTCAAAATCGATTAAAATCAATACGAAAGTCGCCAATATTTCTGTCAGTCCACAAGATTTGAAATACGTGAAGCAAGTGAACTATAAAGGAAAACCATGCTTGTTAATCGAAGTGGAAGAAGAGACGGAGATTGAAGGCTTCAAACTCATCTCTGAAGAGTCGCTAGACTGACTGGAGGAAAATCGATGCATCCGCTTGAGTTGATTGACCTGTTAGTTGTATTCGCCATCGTGATTGTATTGGCTTTGCTTTCGTTTCAATTTCATGGGAAATGGCGCAGGCGTATACGGGTCGCGACGGTGTGTTGTATATTAGCGTACGGAATATTCTATGCAGTTCGTCCCTATTGGGTGAATCAACAGGTGCAGGAAGAAAAAATAGTGCTCGAAGCGTATCTCAAGGACCGATATCCGACCGAAATCATCACCGTACGCTCTGTTCCTTATGGGGAGAACGGATTTGAGAGTATAAATCCTCATACATTGTTCGTGAAATTTTCGACAGAACCGGATGCTGAGTACACATATCTCGTGAGTCGTGACGAATCGATTCATCAAACGAGCCACAGTTCAACCATCGACTCAAAATTTGATTTTCTTCACTTGGAAGACTGAGCCCAAACGACAGATTGGGCTCTTTTTTGACAATCGAGTGAGGAAGGTTGAATTTGAGATTTGATACAGGTATGATGCAGGTGAAAACGTTTTCTGAAATCCATATTTTTTTAATATTTATCGAAAGCGCTTTCGATTGTTGTGAGGTAATAAAAAACCCCAAAGACGAATATCATCTTTGAGGCTGAATCTGCATTATTTACGCGCTTTGCTTACTTTTAATTTCTTCCCTTTGACAGGCGTCGTTTCCATCGCTTGAAGGACAATCGAACCTTTTCCGTTGAGGATATCAACGTACGTCATCTGATCATTGATTGTGATGATGCCGATGTCGTCAGCGGATACGCCAGGAATTTTGGCAATTGTTCCAACGAAGTCGACAGCACGAAGTTTTTTCTTCTTCCCGCCACTGAAGTGGAGCTTCATGATGTCCTGGTTAATGCGAGCCGTCTTGTTGTTTCGAACGACGCGTCGTCCGCTCAACTTTTGCTCAAAGGCATCTTGGTTAGCCGCTACTTCCGCTTCCGTCGGAGCATCGATCATGGGAATTTCGAATTGAACGTATGATTCGATAGCTCCGATGAGACGTTCTTCCTGACGGGTCATAAGCGTGATGGCTGTTCCTTGTTTACCGGCACGTCCGGTACGACCCGTCCGGTGCACGTAACTTTCCTTTTCGACAGGAACGTCATAGTTGATGACGAGTTCGACGTTATCGACATCGATTCCACGTGCTGCGACGTCTGTCGCCACGAGGTAGCGGAAGTTACCCATTTTGAAGCCGTTCATGACGGCGAAACGGTCCTCTTGCTCAAGTCCGCCGTGAAGACGTTCAGCCGAGTAACCGGCTTTGTCGAGCTCGGCGTACACCGTATCGACGTTCTCTTTCGTCCGGCAGAAAATCATACAGCTATCCGGGTTTTCGACGACCGTGATGTCTTGAAGGACAGCAAGTTTCTCGTTCCGATGAACGGGAAGTAAACGGTGTTCGATTGTCGAAGCGGTCATACCTTTCGATTCGATCGCGACACGTGCCGGAGCATTCATATGCTTCTGACAGAGACGTTCGATATCTTGTGGGAATGTTGCTGAGAAGACCATTGTGACGCGATTTTCCGGCAACTGTTGAAGGATTTTCTCTACGTCGGCGAGGAAGCCGCGGTTGAGCATCTCGTCCGCTTCATCGATGATCAAGTATTCGATGCGGTCGAGTGAGAGCGTCTCGCGCTCGATGTGGTCCATGACGCGTCCAGGTGTACCGACGACGATATGCGTCTTTTGTTTCAATTCTTCACGCTGTTTCGAGAACGGTTCTTTCCCGTAGACGGCAGTCGCTTTGATTCGTTTGAAACGTCCGATGTTCGTCATGTCTTCCCGTACTTGAACGGCGAGTTCGCGTGTCGGTGTCAAGACGAGGACTTGGGGTTTGTTTTCGGCCCAATCGATGAGCTCGATGACCGGAATCCCGAAAGCAGCTGTCTTTCCGCTTCCCGTCTGTGCTTTGACAATCAAGTCTTCGCGTTCGAGCGCACGGGGGATGACCTGTTGTTGTACTTCGGTCGGTGATTCGTATTTCATAATGCCTAACGCACGAGTAATCTCGTCGCTCAGGCGATAATCAGTGAATTGCTGTTTGTTCATGGGTAACCTCATTCTTTCGTGAAAACTTCTGCTTCAGAAAATTTCAATGTCTATTTGCAATACAGTCCATTATAGACCGAAAGACGGTAGGAAAGCGAATGAGAATCCATTATCCGAAGTCAGGCAACGTCGGGTCGGGTTGAATCACATAAAAAATAAACTGGTCATGAACATCTTCTAACTGTTCGATCAGCTCTTCATTTTGTTGTTGATATGCTTCTAGCATTTGAGGGCATATGTAATGAACTGTTCCATCTTCACGAGCCAGGCTAGCGGTTTCTTCCTGATCAAATTGTAAAACTAACGGTTGTTGGCATGCTGTGCAGCAACCAATCTCCATCTTGTGAAAACCGATTTTTGCTCCCTCAATGAAGCAAGCATCGCAATAATGCTTGATTGGATCACCGAAATGACCGAGTTCATCTGTATGGATGACTTCATGTTCGTTCAATGATTTATTGCAGCTGACGCAGTTATACATCAATAACACTCCTTTAGTGATCTGTTCCAACAACGTATCATGCGATGAGCCGATGTACAACTTTATCCAATAACAATATTTTATCAGGTTCAGAAATGTTGAAAGAAAGGGGCTTACATAATGGAATCCGATTATAAATATCTCGTCCAACACCTTCAACAAAGCCAATATCGAACGCACGCGAACCATCTCGAAACCATCATCAAACCCATACCGGATTCAGACCGCACCGGCGATCTCGACCCACGCGTGTTCGAAACGCTGACCGCAAATCATTCTTCACACGATGAACCGGATACAGCATTTGACCTCGAGGCGGCACGTGCCAGTATGGGTTGGCCGAATCAGGATCGGACGACGACTGATATCAAAACCGAGCATCTCATGATTCCTAGTGAGGACGGTGACATTCCGGTCCGCCTGTATCGTCCGCATCATACTGAAGCCATCCCAGCTATCCTCTTCTTCCATGGTGGTGGATTTTTCGGAGGAACGCTCGATACGGTCGAGAATCCTTGTAAATTGCTGGCGGAACAGGCGAACGCGGTCGTCATCTCCGTCGATTATCGTCTTGCTCCCGAGCATCCGTTCCCGGCCGGATTGAATGACTGTTACGGCGCCTTTGAATGGGTATACGCCAACGCGACGGAGTTGAACGTCATCCGTGACCAAATCGCCGTCGCCGGAGACAGTGCCGGAGGGAATTTGGCGACCGCTTGTTGTCTGATGGAGAAAGAACGAGGGGAGGGGCGCATTTGTTATCAAGCGCTCGTCTATCCCGTCGTCAATCTAGCATCCATTCCGACAAATGATTTTGAATGGACACTTGATGCGTACGACATCTCACACCATCACGACCTGATTCGAGGTGTCGTGCTCGCTCTTGCAGATCCAGATTCGTTACTAAATGACCTCTATCTTCAAGGGAAGACGGATGTCACGCATCCACTCGTCTCACCGTTGTTGGCAGAAGACGTCATGACTTTACCGCCAGCCTTGATTGTGACGGCCGAGTACGATTACTTACGACTTGAAGGGGAGGCGTATGCCCGAAAACTTTCAGAAGCTGGTATTCCGACTCGACTGATTCAATATCGGGGTATGGATCATGCCTTTATGGACAAATTAGGAGACTACCCACAGGCAGAAGATTGTATGAATGAAATCGCAAAAGGACTTAAGGAGCTGACGAAATGAAACAGTATACATTGGATTGGAAACGTTATGAGGAATTGGCACGTCAAGCGGTTGCGGAAGGGGTCGTGTTAGTCAAAAACGAACAGAAAACCCTCCCGTTGCAGTCTAAAACGAAGCTTGCCGTATTTGGGCGTAGTCAGTTCCATTACTATAAGAGCGGTACCGGTTCAGGTGGGATGGTGAACGTCGGACATGTCACGACACCGCTCGAGGCGTTGCGTGAACGTACAGATATTCATATCAATGAATCGCTTTATGCGACGTATGAGGAATGGGTGAAAGAGAACCCGTTCGACCAAGGTGTCGGTTGGGCCGGTGAACCGTGGTCGCAACAGGAAATGGACGTATCGGATGAACTCGTCGATCAAGCTGCACAGGAGTCGGATGTCGCCCTCATCATGATCGGACGTACGGCAGGGGAAGACCGTGACAATACGGCCGACCCGGGCAGTTACTTATTGACGGATATCGAACACGCGATGATTGAGCGCGTAACGAAGCGCTTCAACAAGACGGTCGTCGTGTTGAACGTCGGAAACATCATCGACATGAAGTGGGCGAATGAGCCGAGTGCCATCCTCTATGCTTGGCAAGGTGGGATGGAAGGCGGAAAAGGACTCGTCGACGTGCTTGTCGGAGACGTGAGTCCTTCCGGGAAACTGACGGATACGATTGCTCGATCCATCGAGGATTATCCGTCGACAAAGAACTTTGGTCACGCGGATAAAGGGATTTATCAGGAAGATATCTATGTCGGTTACCGCTACTTTGAAACGTTCGCGAAAGATGACGTCTTGTACCCGTTCGGATTTGGATTGTCTTATACGACGTTCCATACTGAAGTGAAGCGTACGGCAGAAGTCGATGGCGTTTTAACGGTTGAGGTGGAAGTGACGAACACGGGTGAGTGTGACGGGAAAGAAGTCGTCCAACTCTACGTCGAGAAACCGCAAGGAAAACTCGGAAATCCGCTCCGGTCTTTAGTAGCGTTTGAGAAAACATTGCTTCTTGAACCGAGTGAGCGACAAACCCTTTCGTTTAACGTCCGCATGACTGATTTTGCGAGCTACGACGACTCTGGCGTGACGGGTCATGAATCGAGCTTCGTTCTCGAATCAGGAACATATCGCTTATATGTCGGAACGGATGTACGTTCGGCTACACTCGCTTTCGAAGTCGAGCAGCAGGAGCAACGCATCCTCGAGACGTTAAGCGAAAATATGGCGCCTGTCCTCCCGTTCGAACGGATGAAACCGATTCAAGGCGAACAGGGATTTGAAGTGGGCTACGAGTCGACACCGCTTCGCGCCGTTGACGTCGAGACACGTTATTTGGAAGAACGCCCTGAGACGCGAGTGTTCATGGGTGACCAAGGGATCAAATTGAGCGATGTATATCACGAGAAGGCGTCACTCGACACATTCTTGGATCAATTGACGGATGAGGACTTGGCGACAATCGTCCGCGGACAAGGGATGAACTCACCACGTGTCACGCCGGGTACGGCAGCTGCGTTTGGTGGCGTGTCCGACCGATTGAACGAGCTTGAGATTCCAGCTGCGTGTTGTGCCGATGGTCCATCAGGCATTCGTATGGATATCGGGACGAAGGCGTTTGCGCTTCCGAACGGGACTCTCTTGGCTTCTACGTTCAACGTCGACCTTGTTGAAGACTTGTTCGAGATGACAGGGCTTGAGATGCGGAAAAACCGTGTCGATACGTTGCTCGGACCAGGGATGAACATTCATCGCAACCCGTTGAACGGTCGGAACTTTGAATACTTCTCGGAAGACCCGCATGTGACCGGGAAGATGGCAGTCGCTCAGTTGAACGGGATGCATCGTGTCGGTGTGACAGGAACGCTCAAGCACTTCAGCGCCAACAACCAAGAGGCGCATCGTCACGATATCGATTCGGTCGTCTCGGAGCGGGCGTTACGCGAGATTTATTTGAAAGGGTTCGAGATGGCCGTGAAAGAAGGTCGGGCCACATCGATTATGACGACGTATGGTGCGGTCAACGGGATTTGGACGGCCGGGTTATACGATCAAAACACGCGCATCTTACGTGACGAGTGGGGCTTTGAAGGGATTGTCATGACGGACTGGTGGGCAAAAGTGAACTTCCGTGAGGACGAGTCCGCCAACCGCCAAAACACAGCAGCGATGGTACGCTCGCAAAATGATTTGTATATGGTCGTCGACCGTCCAGACCTCAACTCGTTCGAGGACAATACGATGGCATCGCTCGAAGAAGGGGTGGTCACACGAGGCGAGTTGTTGCGAAGTGCACGCAACATTTGTTCATTCATCTTGAAATCACCAGCGATGGAGCGTCTTCTCGGAATTCATGATGGTTCGGTCGAGGTGCTCGGCTTTGAAGATGAGACGAATCAACAGGATACCTTCGAGTTGGACTATCAGCATCTCGAAAACGGGGAACACGTCGATTTGTCAGGAATCGACACCTCGACAGGGAACACGCACGTCTTCGCCATCTCAGTCGATCAGACCGGGACATATGACATCACGTTGACGGCCCGTTCGAATGCAGGGGAGTTGGCGCAGATGCCGGTGACGTTGTTTGCGAACAATATCCCGGGTGCGACGTTCACGTTTAATGGGACGGCCGGAGAATGGGTGACACAGACGAAGCAGGTCTTCTTCTTGAACCAGCATAATTATCTCCAACTCTATTTCGCATTGAGCGGCCTAGAAGTGAAGGACGTATCCTTCACCCTTGCGGATGAGTTCAGTATGAAGAACGGCTGAGTCGCCCTTTTGTCGATTCATTGAATTCGGTATAATCGAAAGAACGACACATCGCAAAGGAGGCGCATACCCGTGGAAAATCGGCTTCGATTTTCTAGGTCTTCACGCACTCATGCAAAGCCATTTGGACGAAAGGCGATCACTTGCATGGGGCGAAACGAATACCTTGATCGCTTGATTTAACGTTACCACTTGGCTTTGCTCCCTTATCGGATTGGATTCATTCAATAAGGAGCGAGGTATGATGAAGTACGTCAATGCGCAACAGATCCTGCCAGAACGATTGTTGCAAGAGGTGCAACGATACGTACAAGGTGAAACGCTATATGTGCCGACCCCGACCGACACGAAACGGAAATGGGGGACGGTCAACGGTGGGAAACAATTACTTGAGGAACGAAACGAAGCCATACGCGCAGCGTTTCGGAATGGAGAGCGAATCGAAAATCTGGCCAAGTCCTATCATTTGGCGACGCATACGATTCGAAAGATTGTGTATCGATCGACATGAAGGAGGTACGACTAGTTCGCTAGTCGTACCTTTTTAGGTCGACTATGTTTCTTAATCAAAGTGTACACAGTAAGGAAGCATCGTTTCCTGTAAACTGAAGATGGAGGAAGGGGGCGACAAAATGTCAGATCCATTTATTCAAAACGAACAGTATAATCTCATCAAAGAACAAGTGACGCTCGTCAAAGAGAGTCGAACGCAAAGCCTGCCGCCTTCTGTCTTGCGAGCAGTCATCGACTTGGCACAATCGAAAGTGATGTATGCATTTCCTGAAGCGACGACTGAACAACTGAAGCTGTTACAGTTCGCGGCGCTACAGACGAACGAAGCGTTCGACGAATACATGCAACAATTACGAGAATGGGTTCAACCGTTTCCCGTTATTTCTGCCGAGCAGCTGAAGGAATTGTTCCCGAAACAGAAGAAGCTTCGCTTACCGGAGTTATCCGATGTTGATTTTGGACGACTCACTTATCTGAGTTGGAACGATGGACGTTCCAATCAAAAGTTGATGATTTGCCAATACGAAGGTCAATTGATTGGCATCGCATGTAAACCGAGCACGAATACGAAGAAAAACATATGTGCCTTTTGTAATCAGTTCACGGATGTGACGTACTGCGTTACGATCACTAAAGCGAAACAAGCGAAAAATCCGGACTATTACAAAGCCATCGGCACATATATATGTGTCGACAGTAAGACGTGCAACGAACACATCACGAGCCAAGAGGCGTTGCATACTTTTGTTCATACAGCGTTACAGGCCTGACGAGAGAGTCAGGCTTTTTATGTTGTTGAAATGGCGGCATTTACAAAAACCATACAGGGCTGTATTCAATCTGAAAATGTATCTTTACAAATGTCCGTTAGGCTACAGGAGTAGTACATATTCGGGAGGGTTTACAGATGAAAAAGACAATGAAGAAGTTTGTTCCACTCGCGGTCGTTTCGACGCTTGCACTTGGGGGAATCGTTGGCGTTCAACAACAAAATGAAGCAGAAGCCGCAAAAGATTCAAAGAATCATAAGGCGAAAAACGTCATCTTTATGATCGGGGACGGGATGGGCGTGCCTTATACGACAGCGCTTCGTTACATGAACGACAATGAAGAAACGGTAGAGATGGAGCCGACTGCCTTCGATCCACATTTGGTGGGTATGCAATCGACATATCCTGAAGACGACGCGGAGAACGTGACAGATTCGGCAGCCGCAGCGACGGCGATGAGTTCTGGTGTCAAGACGTATAACAACGCAATTGCCGTCGATAACGACAAAACAGACGTGAAAACGGTACTCGAACAAGCGAAAGAGAACGGCATGTCGACAGGACTTGTCGCCACGTCAGAAATCACGCATGCGACGCCGGCATCTTACGGGGCACATGAAGAGCAGCGTAAGAGTGAAAACGCCATCGCTAACGATTATTATGATGACTTGATTGATGGGGAGCACAAAGTAGACGTCATGCTCGGAGGCGGAACGAAATTCTTCGAACGCTCGGATCGAAATATTGCGAAACAGTTCCAAGAAGACGGCTACAGCTACGTTACGTCTGCAGAAGAAATGAAGCAAGACAACAACGAGCAAGTGCTCGGTCTTTTCGCGGAAGTTGGCATGGATAAAATGATTGACCGTGACGAGGAACAACCGAGTCTTGCGGACATGACGACTTCGGCTCTTGATCGCCTAAAAGGGAACGATGATGGGTTCTTCCTCATGGTAGAAGGAAGTCAAATCGACTGGGCCGGACATGATAATGATGTCGTCGGTGCGATGAGTGAGATGAGAGACTTTGAGCAAGCATTTGAGGTCGTTCGTGACTTCGCCAAAGAGAATGGGGAGACGTTGGTCGTCGTGACAGCGGATCACTCGACAGGTGGTATTTCAATCGGAGCGGACGGAAATTACAACTGGGATCCGACACCGATCCAAGCAGCGAAACGCACACCAGATTTCATGGCGAAAGAAATTGAAGGTGGAGCGGATGTGGAAGCCGTCTTACGTGAGAACATCGATTTGGAATTAACGTCTGAAGAGATTGCTTCTGTGAAGAAAGCGGCTGAGACGAATGACGTGACGGAAATCGACAACGCCATCGAGAAAATCTTCGATCAGCGTTCAGGAACGGGCTGGACAACGGACGGTCATACGGGTGACGATGTACCAGTATACGCATTCGGGCCACAACAAGAGAAATTCGTCGGTATGAGCGACAACACGGATCAGGCGAAACGGATCTTCAACTTGTTGAAGAATAAAGGGAAAATCAAATAAGTAAGAATATACGCTAAGACTACGTGGGATTTCCCGCGTAGTCTTTTTTGGAAGAATTACTCAAAAAGAAGTCATACTCGGGTAAGAGTCGTATGATAGACAGACAAGCCATGAATCAGTCAACAAGGGGGAAGCGGATGAAACACGCAGTGATTTTTGATATGGATGGAACATTGTTTCGGACAGATTTGATTTTAAAGTTGGCGTTGGATGAAACGTTTGAGCACCTACGAAAAAATGGAGAATGGGATGGACCGACACCGATTGACGAATACCGAAAGATCATGGGCGTACCATTGCCTGTTGTTTGGAAAACCTTGCTCCCACAACACGACGAACAAACTAGAGAAGAGGTCGATGCCTATTTCTTAAGACGACTCATCAAAAACATTCAAAACGGGAATGGTGCATTATATACCGGGGTACTCGAGTTGTTTGAACAATTGAATCATAGGGGTTATCCAGTCTTCATTGCGAGCAATGGCTTGGTTGCCTATTTACAAGCGATTGTAACGCACTATGAATTGGATCATTGGATTACCGAAACATACAGTATTCAGCAAATCGATACGTTGGATAAGGGTGATTTAGTGGCTGAAATCGTGAATAAGTATGAACTACAGGATGGCTTCGTAGTCGGAGACAGATTATCGGATATCATGGCTGCACGAGCGAACGGACTTACTTCAATCGGCTGTCGTTTTGACTTCGCACAAGAAGTAGAGTTAAAAGAAGCAGATTATGTCGTGAATCACTTGTCGGACATTCTCGATATTGTATCAAAGAAGACGACTTCGCTATGAGTGAATCGATTTCGGGGTTGGACTCGTAAGTAAAGGACTACACAAAATCGGAGGGATCATCATGCACACGCTCTACATGAAAGAAAAAGTGTTCAGTCTACGCGGCCGCTTCACCATCAAAGATTCTGATGGACATGATCAATACTTCATCGAAGGTAGCTTTATGAAGTTTCCAAAGTCGTTTGAAATTAAAGACGTGAATGGTCAAACGGTCACAACCATCACGAAAAAGACGTTCAGCTTTTTACCGAAGTTTTTCGTAGAAGTGGATGGTACGGATATGATGACCATCTCAAAAGAATTTTCATTCTTCAAACCGAAGTATTCCATTGATGCGGCTGGAATTGATGTCCAAGGGGACTGGTGGGACATGGATTTTGAAGTGACGAAGAATGGACAATCGATTGGAAGTGTTCAAAAGAAGTGGTTCTCATGGGGCGACAGTTATGAGATTCGTGTCGAAGAACCAGAGATGGAGCACCTTCTCATCTCAATCGTCGTAGCCATCGATTGTGCGAAAGCAGATCAAGCAGCGGCATCAAGTGCAGCAACATAAAGGGGAGTATCTAATGGAATTTTGGGACGTCTATAACGTGGACCGAGAAAAGACCGGTCGCACATGGCAACGGGGAAGTCGTTTGCCAGAAGGAGAGTATCACCTTGTGATTCACGTGTGTATCTTTAACGAGAAGGGCGAGATGTTAATTCAACAGCGCCAACCGTTCAAAGATGGATGGGCCAACATGTGGGATATCACAGTCGGTGGAAGTGCCACGGTAGGAGATACGAGCCAACAAGCCGCGATGCGGGAGCTCGAAGAAGAGATTGGGCTCAAGCTTGATCTATCTCAGACACGACCGCATCTGACAGTCAATTTTGACGAAGGATTTGACGATATCTATTTGGTCGAAATGGAAGTGGATTTGAATGAGCTGACGCTTCAAGAATCTGAAGTGCAAGCCGTGAAGTGGGCGGATGAGGCGACGATTCTCCAGATGATTCAACAGCATGAATTCATACCGTATCATACGCCGATGATACCGTTACTGTTTGCCATGCGAGGCCAATGGGGAGGGATTGATCGTCATGCATACGTACAAGTGGATAAATGAACCGAATAGCGTGAACGGATTTGAACCGCTCGCTTTCCGCACTTTGCCAGATACGGACTTTTGGCGAAATACACATTACGGATTCAATCGTATGACGGCGCATGCACGACTAACAGACGTCAAAGCCAAACGATTTACATGTCGGGCGACAATCCAAATGGAACCGAGCCATACATATGACCAGGCCGGGATTGTCTTATATGTGAATGATGACCATTGGATCAAGACGTCTGTCGAGTACATTCCAAACGGACCGTCCCATCTTGGCGCAGTCGTCACTTCGTTTGGATATTCGGATTGGTCGACACGTGATTTTTCAAATGAGATGATTCCTCAACCATTGACGTTTGAAATCGTGTATACAGATGGAGATGTGGAAATTTTTGTTGAGTATGATGATGGTACGCGTGAACAGCTTCGCATTGCCCATCTTCATGACGTATCGACGTTACGCATCGGGCCGTATGCGTGCAGTCCGGATGTGAATGCGACAGGTTTTGACGTGACATTTTCAAATTGGGAACTGCGTGAAGCATCGACATGAGTCGGTGCTTTTGTATGTCATTTTGATTTCACTTCCGAAAAGTGGTTGAAGTTGGGATGGATAAAATTTTATAATAGCGTTAACGAAAGCGCTTTCGGAAATCGCTTTCAAAAGAACGGACTGATATATTGCCATCACTTATCCTGAAGGAGGACACATGATGAAGAAATGGGTTGCACTCGCACTTGGAACAGGTCTCGTCTTGTCATTGCCACAAGAAGTACCTGCTGAAAAGAGCTCAAAAGCAGACGACGCCAAGTGGAAACTTGTCTGGTCAGATGAGTTTAGTAAGGCGGAAATCGATCATTCGAAATGGAACTTTGAAACGGGGAACTGGATTGTCGACAAAGACGGAAATCCGGTCGCTGCCGGTTGGGGGAACAACGAGAAGCAATTTTATACGGACAAAAACGAAAACGCTTTCGTAAAAGATGGGAAGCTCATCATCCGTGCAAAAAAAGAGCAAGCATCCGATCAATTCGGCACATATGATTACACGTCGGCGAAGTTGACGACGAAGGGCACGTTCAGTAAGACATACGGTCGTTACGAGATGCGAGCGAAACTTCCAACAGGAAAAGGGCTCTGGCCAGCATTTTGGATGCTACCGGAAGAGGACCGTTACGGTGGTTGGGCCGCATCTGGTGAGATCGACATCATGGAGTCATGGGGCAGTCAGCCGGACAAAGTCGCTGGCACGATTCATTACGGGGAAACATGGCCGAACAACAAGTACACGGGGAAAGACTATCACTTCGCAGAAGGTGACGGCATCGACAAATGGCATACATATGCGGTCGAGTGGGAGCCGGGTGAGATTCGTTGGTATGTAGATGGTCAACTCTACCAGACTCAAAATGACTGGTATGCGAAAGAAGCGAACAAAGCATCGAAATATAGCTATCCTGCGCCATTCGACCAAGATTTCTATTTGATCATGAATTTGGCGGTCGGTGGATGGTTTGATGGGGACGTCGATGAGACGACACCATTCCCGGCAGAGATGGAAGTCGATTACGTCCGCGTCTTTGACTTGAAGAATGGGAAGTATCGCGATGCTGTCGAGCCGACATACTCGGATGAAGAAGTCGTATTGCCAGGAGGGGCGAAGCAACCTTTAGAAGACGGGAACCTCGTCTATGATGAAGACTATACAGAACCGATTACAACGGTGACGAACGGTGCACAGGCGCTCAACCCGACCTATTGGAACTATGTGGCGCTTCCTGACTTTGGTGGTGTCGGTTCAGTCGATGTAATCGATTTGGCAGGATCACGTTTTGCCGACATTTCGATTGACCAGGCAGGAAGTCAGCCGTACTCGCATCAATTGATTCAAAACGTATCGCTCGGACAAGGCGGACATTATAAAGTGACGTTTGACGCCAAAGCGGACGCGGCGCGTTCGATCGCCGTTAAAGTCGGTGGTGGTCCAGACCGAGGCTATGCGAAATATTCAGATGAAGGGTCATTTGATTTGACGACAGACGTCCAAACGTACTCGATGACATTCGATATGACAGAAGAGACTGACCTTGCGGCACGTCTTGAGTTCAACGTTGGACTCAGTACGTCTGGTGTCCAAATCGGGAATGTCCGTGTCGAGCAGACACCTCGTGAGGCGTTCGATCCGAATGCGACAAAACCGATGCTTGGAGACGGGAACCATGTGTATAACGGTACGTTCGACCAAGGTGCGATGGATCGCATGACGTATTGGACGTTCGATCCAGGTGTCACGAAAGGGACAGGAACGGTCGACCCGGTAGAGCGTCTCTTCCGTTTCGAAACGAACAAGAAAAAAGGAGCACCGGCAACATTGGTGCAAAAAGGCATTCAATTGCAAGAAGGACATGAGTACGTTCTTCGCTTCAAAGCCCGTGCAGAGCGTGTAGACGGTCTTCAAGTCGGATTGAACGGAGCGAATGGGGATGCCTATCTTCCGCTAGAGCGTATCGCTTTATCAGAAGCGTTCGATACGTATGAAATTCCGTTCACCATGGAAGCCGGAACTGACCTCATGAGTCAGCTTCAGTTCATTCTCGGTTCTGAAAAAGGTGTGATTGAAATCGATGACGTCGAATTGCGCGATGTCACACCGGTTTACATCGATCCATCTCCACTCAAAAATGGAGCATTCACAGAAGGTCTCACACACTGGGGCTCATATGTACACTTTGACGCACAGGCTGCTGTCGAAGCGGTGAATGAGGCAGCACGTATCTCGATTACGCAAGAAGGGAACGAAGCGTGGAGTGTCCTCATGGAGCAAGGCGGTCTTGAGTTACAACAAGATCAAACGTACGTCGTACAATTCGATGCATCTTCTACAGTCGCTCGTTCATTCGAAGTGACGTTAGAGAATGCCGGGTACTATCGCTATTTAAGCGAAGTCGTTTCGCTCACACCGGAAACGAACACGTATACGTTTGAAGTGACGATGCCAGTAACGGATATGACAGGATTGAAGTTCTTGATGGGACGTACAGAAGGATCACCACTCGGTGCCCATGACATCACGATTGATAACGTAAGTGTGACGTTGAAATAAGATCATACGTAAAACAGGAATTTCTCCTCGTGAGAAATTCCTGTTTTTTAACGTTTGCGACTAATCAGTCGTGCTGTTCGTAAGATTGATGGCAGAAGTTTACGACGTTGTCGGAATGCGAGATAACGCCCTTCCCATGACGGTTTGAACTTTTGCTTAAACTGTCGTAATCCGCTGAACGGATAGATGTAGCTGATGTTTTCAAAAATATCGGCGGCAACGCGCTCTGGCCAATGGGAGAACGTCTGTTCACCGACGGCGGCCAGTGGTGCCACGCCGAGTCCGACATGTTCATAACCTTGCGCACGTGCCCATTCGATAATGTGCAGGATCAACACTTCGATTGCTCCAGTTGGTGCTTCATTTTTCGAACGCATCAAATCGATTGAAAGGATCCCATTCCCTCGGAGTAACGAAATGAAGGCGACGACGACACCGTCCGCGTCCCGTAACAGAGCGGTCGGATAACGTCTTAATGTTTCGTAGTCGAAGAAACCGAGAGAGAATCCTTTCTCATTTCGATTTCCAATCCATTCATCTGAGATATCTTTTAACTCCTCTAATAACAGGAGGCTCGGTTCACAGACGATCTCGAATGTGATTCCTTTCTTCTCAAATTGATTGTAGAGGGAGCGCATATTTGCACGCTTCTTGCCGGACAATGAGAAGGTCGAAACGTCAATCGTCGCCTCTTCCCCAAGTTTGAAGAACGTGAAGCCGGCATCATGAAGGCGCGGCATCCAATTCGGTGTGATTTGATAAAATAAAGGAATATACCCAATCCGGTCCGCATCTTCAATGAAACGCGTTAACAGTTCAGTTGCGGCCTGTCGTTCACCTTGGATGTCTCCAAGAACAATCGCGTGGTTCCGCGCTGTCGCAAATAAGAGACACGCGTTTCCAGTCTCGTTCATATAGAAACGCTTATCTGCCATATGGGCCAAGTCAAAGCTACTCGATGTGTGTTGTGTTGATTGAAACTGTCTGATTCGATCTTCATCGTATGCTTCGCCAAGCGCCGGACGCTTCCAGCGGTCGAACAAGAGCAGGAGTGCACTTGCCACGAGTGACGTGAAGAGGAGAAGTAACACCGTCAACCAACCGGCCTGATGTGATGTGAAGAACAAGTCGTCGGTACCTGCGAACGACTGCAGCAAGAGGGCGTGAGAACCCACATACAGCAAAACGTAGAACAGGTTTCGAATGAGACGACCGGTCGTTAAGATTGAGCGGTATCGGACGTGGCGTTTTCGTGTCAACCAGACGAAAGCAGCGAAACCGATGACGACGAATGTTTCGAATAAGTTCAAGCCTCGAGCGATGACCCCGATGGTCGCCCAGATGAACGCCGTATTGAGTAACCAGAGCGTTCGCTTTGTCCGCACATACATGCCATATACGGACAGGAACATGAGAAGTCCGGCACTCAATAAGAAGAGCGTTCCAATCCACTCGAACCAACGATTCACTTCATAGAGTGGTGTCACGCTCGGGAGAAGTGTCTGGAACCAAATCAATAGACTGCTCATCAAGGCAATAAGACTCCCGGTCAAGCGCCCAATCTTCGCGAGTGTCCGGGAAACGATACGCCATACGACGGTCCCAATCTCATAAGAAGATCCGATGATCGGTCGATATTCGATTTGTTTGACGACCTGGTCCCCGAACGTGATGGCCGCGAGAAACAGTCCTATCAAAAAAGGAACGACGAAATAGACGAATCGGTAGATGATCAAAGATGAGAGGACAATGTCTTGATGAATCCCCAATTGTGTCATTCCGACAAGATATAGTAAATCGAACGTTCCGGCACCCCCTGGGACGAGGGAGACGACACCGACGACCGTGGCGACGATAAATACTCCAAAGAGTTGGGTGAACGAAGCTGACCCGTCGAGTAACGATAACGCGTAGATGGCGACGAGCCCTGCGGTGACCCATTCGGCAAGTGAAGTCAGCGTGTATCCGATCAACGTGGACCAACCGACGTTTGAGCGGCGTGAGGTGACGAACAGGTAAAACGGGAGCATTGCACTCACCGCAAGCAACACTGGCCAAATCCAAGGTTTCGTCCCGACGAGTGCACCTGCTGGAAAAATCCCGAGAAGCACACCGATGGAGAGGATAGAAAGACCACTGATGAGTGTCGGTGTCATCCAACCGATGGCACGGAGTAGGCGTTTCGTATCCGTGTAAGGACGATACAGGGAAGTACGAAGGGCGATCCCAATCACCCCACCGAATCCGAGCATCCCGTTCATCGAGTTCGTGATCCATGCCGTTTGCACGACTTTTCGCTTCGGCAACTCAATATGTAAAGAACGAAGCAGGAAGTAATCGTATCCCGTCATCGTCAGGACGGCGAATCCACCGAGTAGAATGAGCGTGAACTGTTCCCACCCGGTCAGTTGTTTCAATGTCGTGAAGGCGGTCGCAAGCGAGAGATTTTTTAACTCTTGTCCGCTCTGGATTAAAATCAATCCGATTAACGCTATAGGGATGAGCCATTTTAATTGTTTCCATGAAAAACGAGTGCGCATGAGATTTTCTCCTTATCTGTCATATGACTGACAGCGTCTTCTAACTAAATCGTACTATAGGATACGACTGAAATCTGTAAAACGTTTCAAAAGAGGGGATTGTAAGCGCAAGAAAGAGGACGAGATGTTGATTTTATATTTGCTACAGTGAGAGTAAGAGAGGGGTGTGGACATGCTGACATTTGAAGAAAAGTGGGCGAAAGTGCTCGCTTGTGACGCAACGTATGATGGGTTATTTTATACGGCCGTGAAGACGACAGGAATCTATTGCCGACCCTCGTGTCGTTCCCGCAAACCGAAAAAAGAGAATGTTGATTTTTACATCACAAGACAAGAGGCAGAAACGAACGGCTTCCGACCGTGCAAGCGATGCCAGCCGGAAGTCGAGCATGCCCCACACCGAGCGCTCGTACAACAGGTGACCGTGTATCTGATGGAACATTATAAACAGCCGATTCGCCTCGAACAGATTGCCGAACATGTCCAACTGAGCCCGTTCCATTTGGAGCGGACGTTCACCCAAGCGACAGGAGAGACACCAAGGCAGCTATTGGAACGACTTCGTATCGACAAGGCGGCGTATTTATTGCGAACGACCACGATGAGCAACCTGACAGTCTGCTATGAGGTCGGGTTTCAAACGCCGTCGAACTTTTACCGCGTCTTCCGTCAAGTGAAAGGGTGCACACCGAATATGTATCGAAAAGGAGGGGACATATGAACGATTTGCTACTAAACGTTCCGCAACCGTTTGATTTTCATGAGTGTCTCGTCTTTTTAAGTCGGTCCGAACAAGAAGTACTCCATGTCACGACGGACAGGGTAGTTCAAAAACTGATGCGAATCGGGGAACGCCTCATTCTCGTCGAACTTCAAGGAGAGCAAGACCACATTCGTATCCTGTTCCCGGTCGATGACGTCTCGGATACGGAAACAGAAAGCATTGAACGTGAAGTGCGTGACTGGTTAGACCTTGATCGTGACCTCACACCGTTTGAGGCGATGGGTGCAAAAGATGAATTATTGGCTCCTTTGATTAAAGCGCATCGTGGGTTACGGATGATTGGCTTCCCAAATTTGTTCGAGGCACTCACATGGGCCATCATCGGGCAACAAATCACGCTCTCCTTCGCCTATACGATCAAGCGGCGGTTCGTCGAACGATATGGCGAACAGCGAGTCGTCGAGGGAAGAACGTACTGGACGTTCCCGCGTGCGGAACGAATCGCCTTGCTCGAGCCGGAAACGTTACGTGAGCTTCAGTTTAGTCGAAGGAAAGCGGAGTATGTCATTGATATTGCACGGGAAATAACAGGTGGAACGCTATCGAAATCGGCTCTACAGTCGCAATCTTCATCCGATATTCGTCAACGATTGCTTTCCATACGAGGTGTCGGGGCTTGGACGGCGGACTATGTATTGATGAAGTGTTTTCAGGATGCATCAGCCTTTCCGGTCGCGGATGTCGGATTGCATCAAGCGATTCAGCATCAATTAGGTACGCCTAAAAAGCCGACGATTGAAGAAGTGAAACGATACGGAGAGCGCTGGAAAGGTTGGGAAGGATACGCGACATTCTATTTATGGAGGTCATTATATGGAGACGTATAAATTAGACATGGAGACGCCGGTTGGCGTGATCGAAATCGTTGGAACAGAGAAAGTCATCCAGTCGATCTTATTCGTTGAACGCGAAGTGGCGCAATTACCTGAACCGAATGTACCTGATGTGTTGCGACAGTGTAAGGAGGAACTCGATGCTTATTTTCGAGGGGAGAGGATGACGTTCACCTTTCCTATTGAACAAGTGGGCACGCCGTTTCAGCGGGATGTGTGGAGTACGTTACAGACAATTCCTTATGCGGAGACAGCTTCTTACCGCGAACTCGCCGAGCGAGTGAAGCGACCTACGGCTGTCCGGGCAGTCGGGGCGACGAACGGACGCAACAAACTGAGTATCGTCGTGCCTTGTCATCGTGTCATCGGATCGAATGGGAAATTGACAGGGTATGCCGGTGGATTATGGAGAAAAGAATGGCTCTTACACCACGAGAAACAAGTCGCACATCAAACCCAGTAAAAAAACATTTCCCCCTCCAAATCTGCTACACTAAAGAAAGTCCTATCGTGACGTCTGAATCGACGAAGTTGTAGGATGATTCCCGTCACTTATGGAGAAGGTTTTTGGAGGAATGTATGATTAAATTACTAGCAGATTCAACGTGTGACTTATCAGATGCAGTGCTTGAACAGTACAACATCGGGGTCGCGCCGTTGATCATTACGATGAACAATATGTCTTACCAGGACCGGGTGGATATCCAGCCGGATGATTTTTACGGAATGTTGGAAGCGCTCCCGGAATTCCCGACGACGGCGATGCCAAGTCCGGCGACGTTCTTAACATTGATGGAAGATGCGGTCGCTGCTGGTCACGAAGAGATTTTATGCATCTGTATGTCGAGTGGGACGAGCGGGTCCTATCAGTCAGCGGTCATTGGGAAGGAGTACTTCGAAGAGGCGCATCCTGACTCAAACGTGAAAATTCATGTCGTCGATTCCCGATCGATGAGTCACGGCAGCGGCTGGCTATTGCTCAAGAGCGCGCAGATGCGTGAAGCCGGTGCGACATTCGAAGAGCTCGTCGATTTTAACGAGACGTATAAGACGAACGTGAAGCACTTCTTGTCCGTGGATGACTTGGACCATTTGATTAAGAGTGGACGCATCTCGAACGCAAGTGCCATCATCGGAAAATTACTCATGGTGAAACCGATTATGAGCATGAAGAACGGGAAAGGTGCCATTGTTGCCAAAGAGCGAGGCACACGTAAAGTGTTGAAGCATTATACGGACGAGTTCGTGAAGCGCGTGAATCCGGACATCACGAATTTTGTGATTATCGGGTACACATCCGATCAGCGGATTGCCGAGAACTTAAAAGCGAAGCTTGAAACCGAAACAGATTTCACAGGCGAGATTTACCTCATGCAGATGGGGGTCTCGGTCGGGACACACGTTGGTCTCGGAGCCATTTCGATGTTCTTCGTGGAGAAATAATAAAAGCCGTCTCATGTCGAGGCGGCTTATTTATGTGGCCATATGCATTTGATGACGGGCTCTTCGTCACTTAAATCGAGACGATAGACGTCTGGGTTACGCATCGTACGCCATGTATCAAAGTCATATTTAGAATCAAGCCGTTGTAACAGGAGCGCAAGCAGATTACCGTGTGTCACGAGTAATGTCGAGCCATGTCGAGACTGGGCCCGCTGGATCACTTGCATGATTCGCTGAGTCGCTTCCTCACCAGATTCAGCACCAGGCAACTTGAACGTCGGGTCGATGAACGACTGACGTAGCGGTGTCAGCCAGTCTTCGAGCGGTTCATAAGCCAAAATCCGTTCTCGTAACAACGGTTCACGTTCGATTGAAAATTGATGCGCATCCGCGAGTGGCGTGACTGAAGCAATCGCTCGAGTGTAGTCGCTTGAGGTGATCCGGTCAATCGGGATTTCACGAAAGAAATCACGGAGTAGGTGTGCTTGTTCGTGACCCGCTTCCGTGAGTGGTGCATCAGATTCTTGACCGGAGGCCGAGCAGTGGCGAATCAGATAGAGTGTGGGCATGTGGATTCTCCTTTTTGAAATGCTCAATTACCAGCAAGATAAGCGTGTCATCGAGTCATTATGACTTGTGATGTATGCAATCTCCTCGAATTCATGCAAAAAAGCATTTTCGTAGAGGGAGTTGAGCATCTCTTGATCTTTACAGTATATCGTCACGTATTGACTATCTATCACAAGTAGTACAAACTTGCACGTGCTCTGTAGAAAATCTTCATAAGTTACGATTTCCGGGGACATATTAGAGTGGAACGCTTTTATATCAACAAAAATCAAATAGTGTTCATGTTGAGTGATCAGTTCATTGAGTTGTCGACCATTGATAATGGTCGACTTCGGAAACAACAACCAGTCAAGTTGTTCATCTTTCACAACATAGGATTCCTCATCAATTACCTTCCATTGATATTGGTCGATAGGGATAGGAGTCAAAATATCTTGTAAAAAATGACCGTATTGATTGGGGATTGTAAAACTTAGACCGCGTCTCACAAGAACACCTCCTTCGTTTCAAGGAATCATGACAATTTCATAAAAAGTTTCAGCACAAAAAATCATACATAACCCTTATCATTCATCACAAAAGAGTTATAATCGGTATAACGATTATAAAAATATATGATTGAGGAATGGGGATTCTTCGGTTGTATGACAAAAAATTCAGGGGATAAGGATGGGGTTTTCATGAGCAGTACGCAAACGAGAACAGACGTCATTTTAATTGGGGCAGGCATTATGAGCGCAACGCTCGGTTCACTCTTTAAAGAGCTCGTACCGGAGTGGAACATCAAAGTGTTCGAAAAGCTCGATGCAGCAGGGGAAGAAAGTTCAAACGAATGGAATAACGCAGGTACGGGACATGCCGCACTTTGCGAATTAAACTATACAACGGAGAACGCGGATGGGACGATTGATATTTCCAAAGCGGTCAACGTCAACGAGCAATTCCAAATCTCACGCCAGTTTTGGGCACATCTCGTCAAGCAAGGATTGATTGAAAATCCGGGTGCCTTCATTCGTTCAATTCCACATATAAGTATGGTCCAAGGGGAGAAGAATGTCGATTTCTTGAAACGCCGTTTGGAAGCGCTCACAACGAATCCGTTATTTGAAGGCATGGTCTTATCGGACGATCCGAATCAGCTACGGGAATGGTTCCCGCTCATCATGGACGGACGGACATCGGACGAACCGATTGCCGCGACGAAAATCGATTCAGGGACGGACGTGAACTTCGGCGCGTTGACACGGATGTTGTTTGACCATCTCACATCAAACGGAGTCGAGGTCAACTACGGCCATAGCGTCGAGGACGTGAAGCGTCTCGATAACGGTCTTTGGGAAGTGAAAGTGAAAGACTTGTCTGCGAACAAGATTGAGACGCATACGGCACCGTTTCTCTTCATCGGAGGCGGTGGCGGAAGTTTACCACTCTTACAAAAGACAGGGATTCCGGAGTCGAAACAAATCGGCGGGTTCCCAGTCAGTGGACTCTTCCTCGTCTGTAAAAATCGTGAGGTCATCGAGCAACATCACGCGAAGGTCTATGGAAAGGCGAAAGTCGGGGCACCACCAATGTCGGTACCGCACCTCGACACACGCTTTATCGATGGACGAAAAGAGTTGTTATTCGGACCGTTCGCCGGCTTCACGCCGAAGTTCTTGAAAACAGGATCGAACTTGGATTTGATTCGTTCGGTCAAACCAAACAACGTCATCACGATGCTTGCGGCAGGGGCAAAAGAGATGCCGCTCACGAAATACTTGATCGAACAGGTGCTCTTGTCACACGACAAGCGCATGGATGAACTTCGTGAATTCATCCCGAACGCCAAGAACGAAGATTGGGAAATCGTTGTGGCCGGGCAACGGGTTCAGGTCATCAAAGATACACCGCAAGGAAAAGGGACACTTCAGTTCGGAACAGAAGTCGTCAGCGCGGAAGATGGTTCCGTTGCGGCACTTCTTGGTGCTTCTCCAGGCGCATCGACAGCTGTTCATGTCATGTTGAAGGTGCTCGAGCAGTGCTTCCCGCAACAGTTACCGGAGTGGGAAGAGAAAATCAAAGAGATGGTTCCGTCATATGGCTTGAAACTTTCGGAACATCCGGACCTGTTCAAGACGATTCACGAATCGACAGCGGTCACGCTCGGTTTAGAGGAAAAGGACATGGTCCACAATTGAAGAGAATGAGGCGAGTATACAATCGTATGCTCGCTTTTTCTTTTGGGACTGTAAAAGGAGAATAAAAAAATGGGTATTTACAAAAATAGGAATATGAAAAGGAGGGATACGTCATCGATCCGATTAAACTGAGTAAGTGGGAGCAGAAAAAATATGCACGTTATCTAAAACATCTGCGAACATACGATGAACACTTTGAGTATTGTGTCATTCCGAATTATGAGGAGTATGCAATGGAACTGAAGACAGAGTCGATTCAACTCGCTGATTGTTTTGCTGTGCTGATGCGTCAGAATGGTCACTATGTGCTCGTCTCCATAGCGTTAGATGGAGAATGGGAATTCAAACGTGTGTTGCAATGGCTTGATCTCCACGAAGTGAGATTATTCCATCCTACACAGGATACATTGATTCTATCGAACGTACAGGATGTGATTGATGCAGTCACATTTCAAGGGTATCCTCTCATATTGGTCGAGAAGGGGACGAACGTGTTATTCGTCGGTCCTGAATATCTAGAAGAAGTCACAGATGAATTCGAGCAGTACCATAAAATCACGAATACGGCGTCGGCAGAATCGCTACAGATTGAAGATGAATAAGGAGCGGTGTCTCATGAATCAAGACGGGTTGAAAGAGTTTGTTGAGAGCATCACTACGAAAGAATATTTGCGACCGTTTGTCAGTAAGTACAAATTGTCGAAACCGAATGTCTTTGTAGTTGGAATCAATCCAGCCTCTTCGATTTTGAAAATAGATGTAAATTATGATGTCAAACGATACATTGATTTAATCACGGACAGAGAATCGTTTTTAACGTTCATTCAGCAGAAAAACGTACAAAAAGGAAAGAAACCTTTTTCAAAAACGAGAATTGGACTGAATCATTTGGTAGAACATTTAGAAACGAAGTCGAATGGGAAAATCGAAGTATTGGAGACGAATATCAATGCATATCCGACGAAAAATGCGAAACAATTAAAGGCGATGTCGCCTCGAATTCAAAAAGTTGGTCAGGAATGGTTTCGTAAATTGATGCTTGAGCATGCCCCGCCTGTCGTCATCGTGCATAGTCTGGATGCGACACGTGATTTGATGAAATGGTTAGATTCTGAAGAGATACTTTCGCCGTTGGCTTACAATCGATCTTATCGGCTCAAAGACTGGATTGACCTTGGTCCCATTCCAATCAACTATCCTTGTGGTGCGAGAGGCGTCGTCTTTTGTACCAAGCACTTGAAATACTATGGGCGGGAGGGAAATGCGTTTCAACAGTTAAGAGATGATGTATTGAACCACTTTAAAGAACACTAACAAAAACCGTTCAATCGAAGCAGGACGCGTTGTCGCAGCTTCATTTGAACGGTTTTCGCGTTACACCATTTTAAGAAACGTCTTCGCCTGTTGTTCGAGTGTAGCTGCTGAATCCGCTAATTTCTCGAACTCTCGGACCGTCTGTTCGAGTTGTCCGGAGCTATCTTTCACTTTGTGAGAGATGCGTCCGATGCTCGTGGACACGTCATCAATCCGTTTGATGATGCCTTCGATATTGTGATTCACTTCTGTGATCGAGTGGGACACTTTATTCGACAGATTACGCACTTCCGTGGCGACGACATTGAACCCGCGTCCATGCTCGCCTGCGCGTGCCGCTTCGATGGCCGCATTGAGTGCGAGCAAATTCGTTTGGGCAGCGATTTCGCGAATCGTTTGGACGATGTCCGTGATCATCTTTGCCTCTTGTTGGAGTGCAAGAAGGTGTTCCCTGTTTTGAATCGATTCTGCTTCGATTTGTTTCACGTTTTCTAGCACATGTTCCCCATCTTGTTTCCCGACTTTGGATTGTGCAGATAAGTACTCCGATGTTTCTTGAAGGTCGTTCGCCATATGGAGGACATCCTGTTGACGAGACGTGATATCAGCCGCAATTTTAGATACACCGATGACATGCTGGTTCGTGTCATCGAAAATCGGCATATAGGTAGCCTCTAACCAAACACTATGACCATCGGCCGCACGTCGCTCGATTTTGTCGTGATAACTCAAGCCTTGCAACAGCTTTCGCCAAAACAAGTCATATTGAGGACTGTTCGCAAACTCGGGTAAGCAAAGGTCACGATGGTGTCGTCCCATCAATTGAGTGACTTCATAGCCCATCGTTCTGGCGAAAATTTCATTGACGTAAGCGACGCGACGATTTTCATCGAAACGAATGATTGCTAAATTGTTTTCGATTGCCCGAACGACATGCGTGTCGGTGACATGGGTCGTACTAGAGTGCAGTTGCATCCTAACATCCTCCCTATATCATAAGGTTTATTTGTTTTAGAATACCCGAAAATTGTCAAAAAAAGTATATTATTGTAGCAGAACAAAAAAAGACCTCTTCCACGTGGAAGGGTCAAGGTGTGAGTGTCGCCATGCTTTCATGTAAGTATTCACCGATTTGACGTTCGATGTCGCTCTCTGAACGTTCAAGAGCGAGCGAGAGTTCTTTCACCAAAATGGTTTTGGCGTTCTCTAAAATTTTACGATCTTGTTCGTACAGCTTTTTGTTTGCCTGTAACGCCTCGATTTGACGACGGCTCAACGTATTCACGACTTGAGCGATCTCATGACGGTTCCCTGAATGGACAACATTTAAAAATTCACGATTGCGATTGTTCGAATGCGGATTCCATTCAACGCCAGGCGAGCGGAACGACTCTAAAATCTCTAATGCTTCGTCTGCTTCGAGCAACGTCAACATCATCACATTGTCATTATCGACCGGGATGCTAATCTGCAACTTCTGTGAGTTGTTGATGGGGTGAAGCGTATAGTACGATTTCGTTTCTCCTGCGACCGTTTTGTCCGAAATGTCGTCGATCCGACATACGCCATGGGTCGAGTAGATGATTAAGTCTCCAGCTTTAAACAAGTCGATCACCTCTTCCTTACCTATAAGCATAGTCATTCAGAAGGTGAAATGTCAACTCGGTTGACGTTTGGTGCAAGGTGTGCATATAAAAATCGTGACGAGTGAACCCGACACGATTACAGTTTCCAGTCCATCCGTAGAATGGTTTTCAGTTGATTGAACGCCTCTTGTCCGATGCTTTCTTGGATCCGTTGCTCGAGTTGCGCTTTGAGCGCCTCATTCTGTTCATAACAAGTGTGACCGAGAGAGGTCAGCTCGATGCATTTGTCCTTTCGATTTTGCGGATGGTCCGTCACGAGGACAAGCGCCTTACCTTCTAAGTTCTTAATCAGTTTATGAATCGCTTGCCGCGAGATATGGACGTCTCGTGTGACCTCGGCAATGGTCGTCTTGGCTTGATAAAGTGTAGCGAGAATATACCATTCGGAGTTTGAGATGTGGATGTCACTCTGCTCATTCCAGGATTGTTCACTTATGCGTCGAACTTGATCGTTTCGTTCTGTCAGTAAATCAAGTAGACGTGTTGACGTTGATGGAGTCAAATCAAGTCACTCCTCTTTCGTTTCCAGGTTTTAAGACGTTCCTAACTATACAAAAGCAAATATACCCCGTCAACGTCAATCTAGAACAAAACGAGGCACAAGGCCTCGTTTTTTACTGACAATCTTTATTTTTGAAATCGATGACCATCCGTCCCTGAATTTTCCCTTGTTCCATCTCTTCGAACACGTCTTGTACTTCGTGAAGGCAACGCTTATGAACGACCGGGACGACGAGTCCTTCGGCTCCGAACTGGAAGGCTTCCTCTAGGTCTTTACGTGTCCCGACGAGCGAACCGACGACTTCAATCCCATCGAGAACGAGACGTGGGATGTTTAAATCCATCGTTTCAGAAGGAAGCCCGACGGCTACGACTTTCCCGCAGGCTCGAACGGCGTTGACCGCTGAATTGAAGGCAACTTTTGAGACGGCCGTGACGACTGCGGCGTGTGCTCCGCCGAACTTCTCTTGAACGATGTCTGCCGCATCTCCCTCGTTCGAAGGGTTGATCGTCAAATCGGCGCCGCTCTCTTTGGCGAGTTCTAGCTTGTCGTCGTTCAAATCGACAGCGATGACGTGCGCGTTGAAAACATGTTTTGCATATTGGATGGCTAGGTTGCCGAGTCCACCACAACCGTAGATGACGACCGTCTCCCCAGGCTTCACGTCCGCGACTTTGATGGCCTTATACGTCGTGACACCCGCGCATGTGATGCTTGAGGCTTGCGCAGGGTCCAAGCCTTCAGGTACTTTGACGGCATAATCGGCCACAACGATACTTTGTTCGGCCATGCCTCCGTCAACGCTATAGCCGGCATTTTGAACGTTTCGGCAGAACGTCTCGCGTCCTGTCGTACAATATTCGCAGCGACCACATGCATGATACATCCAGGCGATGCTGACACGGTCGCCGACTTTTAGACTTTTAACATCGTCCGCGATTTGCGATACAATCCCAATCCCTTCATGACCGAGCACACGTCCTTGGACATCCCCGAAGTCACCGGCCGCGACGTGAAGGTCCGTGTGACACACGCCACAGTACTCGACATCGACGAGCGCTTCCCCGGATTGTAATGGACGAATTTCCTTTTCCACGACTTCAATGTTGGCTTTGCTTGCTGAATTGACAACGACTGCTTTCATGTTTGAACACACTCCTTGTATAAATTTAGCGAATCTGCCTAAAAAGCACTCTGAATCACACCGTCAGAATATCACAAAAAATGGAATGAAAGCGCTTTATTTTTGGATAGCATTTGTCTGAAGCATGAACTTTTGTCACATGAAGATTTAGGGAAATAGAGATGAATGAAGCAAACGAAAGGAGTGTCAGTTACATGACGCGGACAGAGTTATTTCACACATACAAATCGAAAATTTTGCAGTTATCAAATTTAGAAGAAGAAATGTTAAAAAGTGAAGACTTTTTGTTAGACCGTGATGAAAAGAAACAACTCGACATCTATTACGCACCATTCGAATATATTAATCCAAACGCGAAAGTCGTCATCGCGGGAATCACGCCAGGCTTATATCAGATGCGTCAGTCGTTCGAGGCGATTCGCGACTTGAAGGATGGGACAGACGAAGAAGCGCTTCGAGCCGTCAAACAACGTGGCAGTTTTTCCGGTCCGATTCGGAAGAACTTGGTGACGATGCTGGATGATTTAGAGCTACATCATCACTTAGGGATCGAGTCCTCTCTCGATTTGTTCGGAGCAGCAAATCATCTCGTACAAAACACGGCGGTCCTCCCTTATCCGGTCTTTTATAAGGGCAAAAACTATAACGGGTCGAGTCCGGATATGATTCGGACGGATTTGTTTCGACCATACGTGGAAGAAACGTTCGCTGAAGAGATGGCACATCTTCAAGATGCACTCATCTTACCGATGGGCGTCAATGTAAGGCGAGCTGTGGAATTGTTGGTTCATCAGGGCCTCTTGGATCAGGAGCGCGTAGTGAGTGGATTTCCGCACCCATCCGGTGGGAACGGCCATCGCCATCGCATCTTCGCCGAAAATCGAGACGCCATGAAGCGACACATCGCCGAACATTTCGAAAGACATCCACTCTGAACCGCACTGCGGTTCTTTTCGTACGAGCACATGACCTGACATCAACTCTTTACTTCGCTAAAATGATAAATGGTTGACTCACTCACGAGAAATAGAAAGGATGTCCGCCATGATCACGTTGTCGTCCGTCCATAAACGTTATGGACAAGAGATGGCTGTTCGTAATGTATCGCTTCACATTCGAAAAGGAGAGATTTACGGCATCATCGGCGCAAGCGGTGCCGGGAAGTCGACACTTCTTCGATTGATGAATGTGTTGGAGCGACCCGATAGTGGAAGTGTCATAGTCGATGGCGACCAGTTGACCGAGCTTTCCAATCGGGAACTCCGCAAGAAGCGACATCGGATTGGTATGATTTTTCAACAATTTAATCTTGTCGCGAATAAGACCGTCTTTGATAACGTCCTCGATTCCCTGAAGCTTGCTAAACGACCGAGAGGATCATGGGAAGCACGCGTGATGGAATGTCTCCAGTTCGTCGGACTCGAAGCGTATCGCGATAAATATCCTTCCCAGTTGAGTGGGGGACAGAAGCAACGTGTCGCCATCGCTCGGGCACTCGCAAGTGAGCCGAGCGTGCTCCTATGCGATGAACCGACCTCTTCCCTCGACCCGAACACGACGGCAGAAGTGCTGCGTGTCCTTCAGTCGGTCAATGAACAACTTGGCGTCACCGTCGTCCTCGTCACACATGAGATGGATGTCATTCGTCAAATTTGTCATCGCGTCACCGTCATGGCAGATGGGGCCGTTCATGAGACGATTGAACGGGAACCTACGGGTGTGGTCGCCATCGATCAGAACCCAAGTTGGTTCGTCGAACAGCTACGGAAGGAGGGCGAACCGCATGCCTGACATCCTATTACGCTATCAATCGGAGATTTGGCAGTCCATCGCCGAGACGTTCATCATGGTCGGGGTATCGATTCTTGCTGCGATCGTAGTTGGACTTCCGTTAGGTACGTGGCTTTATCTTTCGCGTAAAGGACAGCTGGTAGAGAACCAAGTCGTCTTCTCCGTCCTCAACTTAGTCGTGAACATCGTCCGGTCATTCCCGTTCTTGTTACTCGTCGTGTTTTTGATTCCATTTACACGACTCATCATCGGGACGGCCATTGGAACAGCGGCGGCGACGGTGCCACTTTCCATCATTGCCATCGCGCATTATGCGCGCCTTGTCGAACAATCATTGATTGATGTTCCGCGTGGGGTTGTCGAAGCGGCGCTTTCGATGGGGGCGTCGGTAAAAGATATCATCTTCAAGTTTCTTTACGTCGAAGCCAGATCCGGTCTCGTACTCGGATTGACGACATCCATCATCAGCTTTATCTCATACTCGACAATCATGGGGGTCGTCGGGGGCGGTGGCATCGGTGACTTTGCCATCCGTTATGGGTATCAGCAATTTCAGACAGAACTCATGCTCTATATGATTTTGATCATGCTCGTCTTCGTACAGCTGATCCAGTTCACGGGCACGACCGTGGCACGAATTATCGACAAACGCTAAACAGAAAGTAGGAAATGAATATGAAAAAATTGATGGCACTTCTTGCCTCACTCACACTCGTCCTCGCCGCATGCGGGAACGACACAGAAACACAAACAGAACAAGCGAACGAACCACAGACGTTGAAAGTCGCGTCACTCATCCCACCGATGACAGATATGCTTGAAATCGCAAAAGAACAGCTCGCAGAAGAGAACATCGAACTCGAAATCGTCGTCCTCGGAGACAATGTTCAACCGAACTCGGCACTTGCGGCGAAAGAAGTCGATGCGAACTTTTTCCAACACGTCCCGTACATGGAAGAGTTCAACCGCAGCAATGATGCAAATCTCGTTCCAATCGAACCAATCTATTTCGCAAACTACGGCGTATACGCGAAAAACTATGACAACATGGAAGACATTCCGGAAGGCGCGACCATCGCCATCGCCAACGACGTATCGAACATCGACCGCTCGCTCTCCCTTCTTGCACAACATGATGTGATCGAACTCGGAGAGAAAGAAGGCACGTACTATACACAAGCCGATATCACATCGAATCCGAAAAACTTCAAGTTTGAAGAAGTCGACTTGTTGATGCTCGCTCGTGCATATGATGATGTCGATGCGGTCTTGATGACACCGGCTTACGCGGCACCGCTCGGTTTGACACCGAAGAGTGACGCACTCCTAACAGAAGGTGTCGAGAACGACTTCGCGATCACGCTCGTCGCACGTGAAGATAACCAGGACGACGAAGCGATCCAAAAACTCGGAGAGGCCCTCACGAGCGATGAAGTCCGTGCGTTCTTAGAAGAAAACTATGCAGAAACGGCTATTCCGGCGTTTTAAATAAAAAAGATTGAGCCTTCGTCGGCTCAATCTTTTTTAGTACTCTTCGTATTCTCTTGGATCTTGGTCATCGATGCGACCATCTGGCTTCGTCAACGCATTGAGCGTCTCCATCTCTTCATCCGTCAACTCGAAGTTGAAGACATCGAGATTCTCTTTCTGATGCAACTCGCTAGATGAACGGGCGAGCGGAATCACACCGAGCTGGATATGCCAGCGCAAGATAACTTGAGAGACGCTCTTGCCTTTTTGTTTGGCGAGTTCGGTGATCTTCTCGTCATGGATGACTGTACGGGCGCGACTGAGCGGGCTCCATGCCTCTGTGATGATGCCGCGTTCCTTATCGGCTTGCCGCTGCTCGACTTGCGAGAAGTACGGGTGTAACTCGATTTGGTTGATGACCGGTGTTTCTCCCGTCTCCTCAATCAAACGGTCGAGATGTTCCGGCATGAAGTTCGATACCCCGATGGAGCGGATCCAACCATTTTTCTTCGCCTGAATCAAGGCACGCCATGCCTCGACGTACTTGTCTTGTTTCGGGTTTGGCCAATGCAAGAGGAATAAATCCCAATAGTCGAGGTTTGCCCGATACAGGGATTCCCGAATCATCTCGAGTGCCTGGTCGTAGTCATAATATTGCGCGCGCAATTTTGACGTTAAGAAAAGTTGTTCGCGCGGGATGCCGGATTGACGAACCGCCTCACCGACCGCACCTTCATTATCATAACGAATCGCCGAATCGATGAGTCGATATCCGTTTCGGATGGCGCACGTGATGGCGTCGACCCCTGCTTCACCTTTCAAATAAACTGTTCCAAGTCCAATGGCCGGAATCTCATAACCGTCATGTAACTTCATTGTTGGAATACCCATCAAATGCCTCCCCATTCAAAATCCGTTCTCTTCTCCGCTATTCCACTTTTCTCGGAAATGAAACGTTTGAATGTGAGGTCAACGACGAAAGGCTTTGATAAACCCTTCGGCCAGGTCGAGGATACACACGACGATGATCGTGAACAAAATACTCCATACACCCCAGCGACTGATTGTTTCGATGTCGATATTCGTTTGTTCAGCAATCAAAGAGAGTGCTTCGGTCGAAATTAGATCAGGTTGCAGTAAAATGAGTGCCGTGACGACAATCCATGCGATATTGAAAAGCATGTTCCATAAGGCGAGCGGCTTCGTCCAGTGTCGAACGATCCATTTGTAAATGGCAATCGCAATTCCGAAGATTGCTAAAACGATGATGAGCGGCAAGAATTGATTCAAGACGGACGAATTGAGTAGTGGATAGGATTCGCCATCCGTGACGACGCGAATTAACTGTTCGGCGTTGACGTACAATACGACCATCAAAACGGTGACGACAATATCAAACAAGATTGAACCAAGAGAGATTGAGGTCGAACGAGGTTTTACTTTCTTAAGTTGTTCAGGTTTCCAACTCGAGAAGGGGACTTCGCCCTCAGGTACAGCCCGTTCGATGATGAAGAACGTGAGGGTAATCCAGAATAGCGTTTGAACGACAACATTGAAGATGGCAGCCCCGGTTTGAAGGAATGCTTGAATCAAGAACTGACTCCAAGACGTGTCTTCTATGGGGTTGGTCAAATAACCGATGATGGAGAGAATTGTGACAACCGTGACGACAATCGGTAAGACGATCTTGATGATGTTCACGTACTGTGTGAAGAAAGCTGGTCCGATGAGATGGAGGGGACGATTCGCATAACGAGCAGCGAGAACATGAGGGTCGCCGAGTTCGCGCAACGCTTCAAACAAGGCAGTTTCAGACGGGTCATTTCCAGTCATGTCATCGATGGTCGACTCCAATTCAAGGGCGACATCTTGCTGCATCGATTCAGGGATTCGAGAGGTGACTTCATCGATATACACATCACGAAGATTCATGATCATTTCCTCCTTCAATTAGACGGGTCAACGTTTTCGACATCTTCATCCATTCTTCGTACAACTCATTCAAAATAGCCATTCCATCGGGACTGAGCACATAGTACTTTCGAGGTCGACTTTCCGTCGTATCCCAGGAGCTTGTGACGAGTCCTTGTTTTTCCAGTCGACGCAAGAGCGGATAGAGCGTGCTTTGATCAATGTTGATCTCGGCATCAAGTAATGCCTGGACGAGCGAGTAACCATACTGTGGTGTCTTCAACTGACTGAGTACCGCAATCGTCAACGTACCACGACGCAACTCTGTCACCAACGAGGCTTTGACATCCGACATTTTTTCGCCTCCTTCATTCGTTAATCTTTATACTGTATATAATACACTATAAGTCATCATACATCAATGTAGTTAATTATCTAAAAAAACAAATTGAGTCTTTTCCTGATTCTGGGATAATGAAGGGGAGGTGATGTTCATGAAGTGGTGGTGGATAGTTGGCGGTGTGGTGATTGTTAGCTTATTGATGGTCAATGCACAATGGTATGGGAATGCAGGGACGTTCGGGGTGCCGATTGGATGGATGATTACGCTATTTGTTCTAGCCCATTTCCGAAAGCCGATATCGACTCGGTGGGCTGTGGCGTTTGGGGTGATCAGCGTAAGTATCGGAATCATGTTATCCGTACCAAGTTATTCAGTAGCGGAAGCACAAGAGACGCTGAATAAAACGTACAATGACGTGACGTACATCGAGAGCGTACCGACGACCGGGGGAGAATGGAATCCATTCACGCCTCGAGTGGGCTATCGGTTTGAAACGGGGAGCGGAGAGGCGGTCTTGTTCATCCCGGACTCCGGGCAAACGTTTGAATTGTAAAAAGACTCGCTCTCATGATAGAGGGCGAGTCTTTGTATTAGTTGCGAATCATGTAGTCGAAGGCGCCGAGTGCGGCTGTCGCACCAGAACCCATCGAGATGATGATTTGTTTGTAGGCGCTGTTCGTGCAGTCTCCTGCAGCGAACACACCTGGGACGTTCGTCGCGCCATGACGGTCGACAACGATTTCCCCGAAGTTGTTGCGTTCGACCGAGTCGAGCCAGTCCGTGTTCGGGACGAGGCCGATTTGGACGAAGACGCCTTCAAGTTCGACATGGTGTGACTCGTTCGTCTCACGAGACACATACGAGATGCCGTTCACTTTGTCCGTACCCGTGATTTCTGTCGTCTGAGCGTTCGTGATGACAGTCACGTTCGGAAGGCTGTGGAGACGGTCTTGAAGCACTTGGTCGGCCTTGAGTTCAGGAGCGAACTCGAGGACCGTCACGTGCTTGACGATTCCTGCGAGGTCGATGGCCGCTTCGATCCCAGAGTTACCGCCACCGATGACCGCGACACGTTTCCCTTCGAAGAGAGGACCGTCACAGTGCGGGCAGTAAGCGACCCCTTTGTTTTTGAACTCCGCCTCACCTGGGACGTTGACGTTACGCCAGCGTGCACCAGTTGAGAGGATCACGCTCTTACTCTTCAAGACAGCACCGTTCTCGAGTTCGATCTCGACGAGGTCATTTTTCTCAAGACGCTTCGCGCGTTGGAGGTTCATGACGTCGATTCCGTACTCTTTGACGTGCTCTTCAAGACTTGCGACAAGTTTTGGACCTTCCGTATAAGCGGTACCGATGAAGTTCTCGATGCCCATCGTGTCCATCACTTGGCCACCAAAGCGCTCCGCGATGATTCCTGTACGGATTCCTTTACGAGCCGCGTATACGGCAGCACTCGCACCAGCTGGACCGCCACCGACGACGAGGACGTCGTACGGGTCTTTGTCCGAGAAAGCAGAGGCGTCAGGACCTGTACCGAGTTTCGCTAAGATCTCTTCGAGTGACATCCGACCGTTACCGAACGATTCTCCGTTCAAGAAGACCGTCGGGACAGCCATGATCTCTTTCGCTTCCACTTCATCCTTGAACGCGGCTCCATCGATCATCGTGTGGGTGATGTTCGGGTTGAGGACGCTCATGACGTTTAGCGCTTGCACGACGTCAGGACAGTTGTGGCAGCTGAGGCTGATGTATGACTCGAAGTGATACGTGCCTTCGATGTTTTGGATCTGTTTGATTGTGTCCGCATCGACTTTCGGTGCGCGCCCGCTCACTTGGAGGAGGGCGAGGACGAGTGATGTGAACTCATGTCCGAGTGGAATCCCCGCGAAGACGATTCCTGTCTCTTCAGACGGACGGTTCACGCTGAAGCTCGGTGTACGCTCGAGTGTCGCGCGTTCGACCGAGATACGTGATGACATGCTGGCGAGTTCGTTGACGAGCTCGAGCATCTCGTTTGAGACTTTGTCTTCCCCAGCACTCACACGGAGGACGACATCGCCCTCCATGAGCTGGAGATATTGGTCGAGCTGTTGTTTAATCGCTGCTTCTAACATGCAATCGCTCCTTACAATTTACCGACGAGGTCAAGGCTTGGGCGGAGTGTTTCAGAACCCTCTTCCCATTTCGCTGGGCAGACTTCGCCTGGATTGTTGCGTACGTATTGTGCTGCTTTGACTTTGTTGACGAGCGTGCTCGCGTCACGGCCGATGCCGCCAGCGTTGATCTCGACAGTTTGGATGACGCCGTCTGGGTCGATGATGAACGTACCACGGTCTGCGAGGCCGTCTTCTTCGTTCAAGACGTCGAAGTTGCGTGAGATGACGTGTGATGGGTCACCGATCATGATGTACTCGATTTTTCCGATTTTCTCAGATGTTTCGTGCCAAGCTTTATGTGTGAAGTGTGTGTCTGTTGAGACAGAGTAAACTTCTACACCGAGGTTTTTGAGTGTAGCGTACTCGTTTTGAAGGTCTTCGAGTTCAGTTGGGCAGACGAATGTGAAGTCAGCTGGGTAGAAGCAGACAACGCTCCATTTACCTTTGAGATCGTTCTCTGTAACTTCGAGGAATTCACCTGTTTGGAATGCTTGTGCTTTGAATGGTAGTACTTCTTTGCCGATTAATGACATGGGTTATGTCCTCCTTGTTTTTTACTCTAGCGTTTCTATCTCGACTAGAATAATTATAATGTAATACTAACTTCATATAACGAGCTGGAATTGTCAAGGCGTTTGCATGCTTTGAAAGTATAAGGCATATCAATAGATTGTCTGTATTTGGCTTAATGAAAGTAAAGAAAACGATTACATTCCAATTGGTATTTTTCTCTCGATTTTCTTATTTCGATAAATAAACATGTTTAATAGAGGTGCTAATATTTCGGAAAGGGTTCTGCATTTTCTCGTCGAAAATTAGACGATTATCAATTACATCAATAAAATAACCTTAATCACAAGTAGCGATTAAGGTTGAATTTTGTACGTGCATGCTAATTTCAAACTACTCCACCCATGAGATTCTCCTGCAGAAAATTTTAAACGCATGATCAATTGTTCTTTGTCGTCATTCCAAAAAATCGCATTGTTGATCTTCGTGGGATAATTTGCAATAAACTTAAGATCTTCTCCATAGGAAATAATCTTAGATAATTTTGCATAATTACTTTCATAAAAAGTATGAAGTGTAGGTATATCTCCTACGATTGTTGATACACCGAGCTTTAAAGAAGCTTTTGAGGCTTTGGACAGAGAATCAGCAAGATATTGATTTGCGGATTCTAGCACCTTTTCTCGAGTTAACTTTCCTTCTAAATAGAGATCTTTTAGTTCTTTTGCTACTTGAGTCGTTTCACCAACTCTAAAGTAGTTTGCTCCCAAAATAGTTCCGAATCCAGGATTCTTTACTACGGGTATCGAATTTGATTTAGCATTTGCTTTTAACGAGTAACAGAGCTCTTTTAATTTCACTTCTGAAGAATTAGGATTCCTTGGAGTTAAAGTGATTTTTATATCTGAATTGTCTTTAATATCTAGTCTGTAAGCATCATCGGTGAGCGATACTGAAGAGATTTTATACTCTGAATACTCTTCTTTAATACTAGGTAGTAAAATTGATTCGACAGCATCTTTTGATGCGTACTTTAATTTTTCTAATGTATCCTTTTTTAAATTTTCACCATATATCTGTAAGTTATTTAAATGACGAGGTTCCTTTGAATTTTCGTCAGAAATAATTGCCTTTTGATTAGTGAGCAGATAGTGATAAATGAGAGCTTCATTCACTTTACCAATACTATTTGGATCATTCGATCTAACTTCATTGGTCTCATGAATAAGTTGGGTCCAAATATCTTCAAACTTACGAATTAGTTCTTGGTTAACGTTAGTTGTAGACTCATTGTTAAACAAAGCGGTAGTTAGTTTGATAGGACTATGGGGCTGACTTTCGAATTTAAATCTGATATACAATGTGATATTTCCATCTGTAAAACCAATAGATGCATTGCCTTTACGGAACAAAATTATGTTTGCGTCAGGATCAAATTGATATTTCTTTTCGAGAACAGGGAACTCTGGTGCCTTTTCAAGTGACACTAACATGGACTCCCCTTGAAATAGTAATAGATTTAATCCAGAAATCACCTGTTGTTGATTATTACTATTTAGAAGTTCTTGAAACATTTCTAACGTACTTTCTCTTAATGAATACAGAATGTTTTTTCGAGCTATTCTAGCTTTTTCATTTGATGAAAACGTAATGTTTTGTTTACGTACTTCATTACGATAATCTTTTAGAGATTTATATTGGTTAGTTGACCTTAAAAAACTTTTGAAAAAGGCTTCATATAGTCTGTTTAGCGTTGAGTTAAATTTATCTTGTAAAAGAGGATCATTAAAATATTTGGATAAGAAGCTTTTGCCACCTAAATTCCGAGGTTGGATATCTCCAGTTTTTGAGTTAAAGAGGTGATATGGTACTTGGTGTTTATGTAGTGTTAATGTTAGGTCAGGATGTTGATCAGGGTTTGGGGTATCAAACTTACTTTGTATTGAAGTAATTGAAGAATGCTTTTTATAGAGATACATTGCAGTTGCAGCTGAAGAAGAGTGTAAATCAATGCGTTCCCCTTTAATCAATTTTGATAAGTAGTACTTCACTTCTAATACATGTTGATTGCCTCTTTGCTTTTGCATCATTATAAATTTCTCCTATTTAACATTTTCTCTAAACTGTATTGTTTATTATATCGTTTTGGTCCTCATTTTTTGGAAAAACTTAACTCTGGCCATTTTGAATAGAGTCAGTTATGATTAATGAATAAGAGAAAATTATGTAACGGCGAAGAAGATGAGGTGAGAGGACATGAAAATTGACGAACGAGGTAGAGCTAAATTTAGACCCACAAATGACTACTCATCCGAAGATGTGAAGCAAGTATTAATGGAAAAAATTAAAGAAGAGTCTGGTCGAATTATTCAATCTTCTAAAGATGAAGAAATTTTGAATAGTATTAAGCGAGAAAAGCATAAATTTCACGTAGTCAGTTTGTTTTCTGGTTGTGGTGGTTTAGATTTAGGGTTTGATTTAGCTGGATTAGTATCGAGTCAAGAAACTCCAAACATTCTAGAAGAAGTATATAAGTCGAAAAGTAACTTTGACAGATTAGGAAAGCAAAATATATTTCAAACGATTTATTCAAACGACTTATTTAAAGAGTCAGCAAGGTCTTATAAGTTAAACTTTGATAATGAACACACAGTTCAGGATCCACGAGATATACGAAAAATTAAATACTTTCCGTATGCTGATGTAATTTTAGGTGGTTTTCCTTGTCCTGGATTTTCAGCAGCTGGTCCGAGACTAATCGACGATGAAAGAAACTTCTTATATATTCATTTTATTCGTGCAATCATTCAAGCGAAACCAAAAGTGTTTGTAGCTGAGAATGTGAAAGGTCTTTTAACATTAGGAAAAGGTGAAGTTGCTAGACAGATCATAGAAGATTTTGCTTCTGCAGGCTATAAAATACAGTATAAATTGGTGAATGCAAGAGATTATGGCGTACCACAAATAAGAGAACGTGTATTTATAGTGGGCGTTCGAGATGACGTTAAATTTTCATACAAATTTCCGGAGCCTACTCATGGAGCGGACAGAAAACCGTATGTAACGCTTGAAGATGCTATTGGTGATTTACCAGAATGGCCGGAAGACGTTTATGAAGGCGACTTTTCATCGATCTATTTATCGCGTAATCGTAAAAAGAATTGGAACGATCAAGCTTTTACAGTTCAAGCATCAGGTAGACAAGCACAATTGTGGCCGGGTGGGGAAAGAATGAAAAAGTTAGGCAAAGATGAGTGGGAATTGATAGGAACTCAGAATCGTCGGTTGAGTGTCAGAGAATCGGCGAGAGTTCAAACTTTTCCAGACTGGTGGGTATTTGATGATGGAAGTAGCACATCTGTTAGCTCTAAAAATAATAGGCTAGATAAGCAATATAAACAAATCGGAAATGCAGTCCCGGTTCTATTAGCACGAGCTGTTTTACAACCAATTGCAGATTGGGCTAAGCAAGAAATTGCTCACCAAATTGAAGTAGATAAGCGACAAGCACAGTTGTCATTGGATATATAAAGAGGAGAGCTATTCAGCTCTCCTCTATCTTTTTAACCACTCTTTAGGAGCAAGAGTATCTAACTCATCAATATCTTGAGATAATGCACGACTATGTAACCACTTTATATCAACAGAATTTGTATCCAATATTTTTAATGATAGTAAATAATTTTCTATTTTTTCACCAGAATCTAAAAAAGTTTTGCGTTCAATCTTATCTAAGTGACATAGACCGTTAAAAACCATCTCACCTGACTTAAATTTTGTGAAATGAAGAAATGGAGGAATTAAAATGTTATCACTCGTATTCATAAATTCTTCAACTAATTTCAAACGATTATTACCTTGAGCTCTTTTATCGAAAATGCCATCCCATCCTTGTTTAGTGTCTCCCCAATAATTGATCCTATTATTTGATAAATCAATTTCGTCTTTCCATGGTTTTTTTGCTACTGACTTTGTTAAAGTGGTTACCAGTAAGAAATAGGGAGGTAAACCTTTAAACAAGGGATTTTTGATTCCGAGATAGCGAATTCCCCTAGAATTAGACATACTATACTCATTCAGAGTATTCCATGCTAATATTTGATCCCCTTCACGTTTCCCTTTTGAACCTCGGTCTTTATAAGTTTCCCCACGAACGTATACAGTCATCAAACTTCACTCCTTTAGAAACATTGTAAAATATACTGGGTATAAAATACATATTTTTAAGATAGTGTAAAAATGCTGAAGGAAAAAGACAGAGGATGTCCTCTGTCTTCACCGTCACTCCGCCATCAACGCACACACCGCATTCGAATATGCTACCGGATCTTCAATCGGTAACCCTTCAATGAGGAGGGCTTGTTGATATAAGAGGTCTGTATACTGTTTCGCTTTCGCTTCATCTTCCTTATACACACGTTGGAGTGTCTGGAAGATGGCATGCTCAGCATTCACTTCGAGCACTTTCTCCGCTTTCATGCCGCCACCATTTGGCATTGCGTTCAAAATCTTCTCCATCTCGATCGAGACGTCACCTGCGACCGTCAAGCAGACTGGATGTGACTTGAGGCGTGTCGAGGCACGAACTTCTTTGACGCGGTCCCCGAGTTCTTCTTTCATGAAAGCAAACAAATCTTGGTTGTCCTCGTTGAGCGACTTCGCTTCCGCGTCATCGAGACCGAGATCGCCGCTCGCAATCGACTTGAACTCTTTGTCGTCATACGACTGAAGCATCTTGATTGCGAACTCGTCGATTTCTTCTGTGAAGTAGAGGATTTCATATCCTTCCTCTTTCAAGCGCTCTGCTTGTGGTAAGAGGTCGATGCGATGGATTGATTCGCCTGTCGCATAATAGATGTATTTCTGATCTTCTTTCATCCGCTCGACGTACTCTTTGAGCGAGACGAGTTTCTTCTCGTGAGAAGAATGGAAGAGAATCAAGTCTTTCAATTCGTCTTTGGCTGCTCCGAACTGGTCGTACACGCCGAACTTCAATTGGCGACCGAACGACTCGTAGAACTTCTCGTAGTCCTCGCGCTCGTTTTGGAGCATCTTCTCGAGCATCCCTTTGATTTTGGACTTCACGTTCTTCGCAATCACGCGAAGCTGGCGGTCTTGCTGCAACATTTCACGGGAAATGTTGAGTGAGAGGTCTTCAGAGTCGACCATCCCTTTGACGAAACCGAAATAGTCCGGCAAGAGGTCTGGTGACTTCTCCATGATCAACACACCGTTCGAGTAGAGCTCGAGCCCTTTCTCAAATTCTTTCGTGTAATAGTCGAACGGAACCGTTGACGGGATGTAGAGGATCGATTGATAACGAATCGTCCCGTCGACGTTCAAGTGAAGATGCTTGAGCGGTTCATCAAAGCCATAGCGCTTCTCGTGATAGAACGCTTTGTAATCTTCGTCAGTCAACTCGCTCTTACGCTTCCGCCAAATCGGCACCATGCTGTTGACGGTCTCTTCTTCCTTGTAGTCCTCATACTCTTCTGAGTCCTCTTTTTGACGATGTTTCGTCACATCAAGTTTGATTGGGTAACGGATGAAGTCCGAATGTTTCTTGATGAGCGAGCGGATCTCGTATTCTTCAAGGAATGACGAATACGCGTCATCTTCTGTGTCTGCCTTCAAATGGAGCGTGATTTCTGTACCGATGTCCGCCTTGTCTGTCGGTTCGATTGAATAGCCGTCTGTGCCTTCTGACTCCCATACGTATCCTTGATCACTGTCAATCGAGCGAGTCCGTACCGTCACACGGTCAGCGACCATGAACGCGGAATAGAATCCGACCCCGAATTGACCGATGAGGCTATAGTCTTCTTCCATCTTCGTCGCCTGTTTCATGGCGAGTGAACCGCTCTTTGCGATGATTCCGAGGTTCGTTTCAAGTTCTTCTTCTGTCATCCCGATGCCCGTGTCGCGAATCGTAATCGTCCGTGCCTCTTTATCGAGTTCGATTTTGACGAAGTAATCGTCTTTGTTGAACTCGATGCTCTCGTCGGAGAGGGCGCGATAATACATCTTGTCGATCGCGTCACTTGCGTTCGAGATGAGCTCGCGCAAGAAGATGTCCTTATGTGTATAAATTGAGTGGACCATCAACTCTAAAATTCGTTTCGATTCCGTTTGAAACTGTTTCTTTGTCATGATCGTTCTCCCTTTTTTGTCTGTATTTTGGCACTCTCGTATAAAGAGTGCTAACACTATTGATTATCCTAAAAATTAGGAAGATGTCAACCGGATTTGAAGAAAAGATTGACGAGGACGTAGGTTTCGCATATAGTTGAGTACATGCGATGAGCTGGTCTATGTAAGACGGCGGACATTCCCTTGAGGAGCACGTTGTGGAGCGTGGTCTGTCGCGGTAGACTTTCGAGAGCACCTCTAGTGAGAGGTGCTCATTTTTTGTATACGGGGGTAGAATGATGAACTTACATACGATTCACCACGTCGCAATCATTGCGTCGGATTACGATAAAGCCAAGCAGTTTTATGTCGAGGCACTCGGATTCGAAGTGATTCGAGAACACCACCGCCCGGAGAAACAGGATCACAAAATCGACTTACGTCTTGGTACATATGAGCTCGAGCTGTTCATCAAACCGAATAGTCCCGAGCGTCCAAATTTCCCAGAGGCGCGCGGTCTTCGACACTTGGCGTTTAAAGTCCACGACATCGAGTCCGTCGTTGCCGAATTAAACGAACGTGGGATTGCGACAGAACCGATTCGTCGTGATGATTTTACAGGAGAGAAGATGACTTTCTTCTTCGACCCGGATGGACTGCCGTTAGAACTACACGAATAAACCCCTTCACGAGGAAGGGGTTTTCTTATGCCCGAATGGATGCGAGCAACATCTCTTTCAACGCGTTGATTTGCACAGCCGGTTCAATATCGTCCTCTAAATAACTGATGTGCGACTTCAACATGATATTGTTGCCGAACGTCCCGAATGCATTGATGATCGTAACAATTGTCACTTTCACATCGATATCTGGTCGGAACGAGCCATCACGCTTTCCGTCTTCGATCAACGGTTCAAGCGTCTGCATGATTCGTCGTTGTACGTCAATGTATGTCTCGATGCCAGGAAGGGGTGTGGCGACGAACGATGCATAGCTCTCGAACGCCTCACGAAAACGGGCGTGGTCTGTCCGCTCCAACTGCATCTCGAAAAAGTGGTTCAAGATGATCTCGAGCCGTTCATAGGCGTTGCCTTCCTCATTCACAAACTGTTCAAATCGCTCGAGTGTCGGCTGTAGATTTTTGACGGCCGCTGCGACGATCAATTGGTCTTTCTTCGGAAAATAGCGAAACAGTGTCGCTACCCCAATCCCTGCCGCATCCGCAATGTCCTGCATTTGAACTTTCTCAAAGCCATTCTCTAAAAATAAGCGTTCGGCCTCATGGATAATCAGTTGGATCCGTTCTTCTTTGTTTTGTTGTCGTTTACTCAATTCCATCACCTCATTGTCTGTCATAAGTATAGCGTCTTCGAGCAGTTTCGTTGAGATTAATGTCACATCCAATTATTATTATGATAGTTAGACTATCATAATTTAACGAATGGAGCTGGGACAATGCGTTTAGAGGGGAAAGTAGCGGTCATCACAGGGGCAGGAAGCGGTATGGGAGAGTCGACGGCACGTCTATTCGCCAAAGAAGGGGCGACGGTCGTCGCAACAGATATCAATGAACAAGGGGTACAAAGCGTAGTCGAGTCGATTCGTGCACAAGGTGGGGAAGCCATCGCGGTGAAGCATGACGTGACCTCACGTTCAAGCTGGGAAGACGTGTTTGCAGAAGTGGAAGCGACGTGTGGAAAATTGGATATCCTCATCAATAATGCCGGAATCGCACTCGCGAAACCGTTCTTGGAACAGACAGAAGAGGACTGGGCACGGACATACCGCATCAACATCGATGGAGTCATGTTAGGAACGCAGTATGCGATTCCGCTCATGACAGAAAATGGCGGAGGATCGATTGTCAACATCTCCTCCATCTCAGCACTGACAGGTATGGCAGGTGCCGGGGCATACACGGCCTCAAAAGGTGCTGTCCGTTCTCTCACAAAAGCAGCGGCCGTCGATTACGGGAAGCAAAATATTCGGGTCAACTCGGTGCATCCGGGGTATATTGTGACACCGATGAGTGCGCCGCATATGGAACATCCGGACTATAAGCAGCACTTCTTGAATCAAATCGCTTTGCCGAATCTCGGACAAGCGGATGAGGTGGCAGCAGCCGTCCTATTCCTCGCGTCAGACGAAGCGAATCATATTAGCGGAATCGAACTTCCGGTAGACGGTGGCGTGACGGCGAAATAAAACTAGGGTCTCTATGGAGGCCCTCAGCTTGTTGACTAACATGAATCATATCGCTCGCCTGTCCGGCGCCCACGCTTTCCGCAGGCAATCCCGGAGCCGC